>JAYUEB010000480.1:0-12913 GCA_043739525.1 Bdellovibrionales bacterium | reverse complement strand
TGCCTGAAGTAGAGCTCAATCCTTCTCCACTTAAAAAAAGTTACGATGTGGAGCTGGGCTTTCAAGATGAAAAATATACAGCCTCGGCAAGCGAGCTCAACGGAACTAATAATTTTGAAGACACCAAGTTAAGAGCCAAGGGCCAAGGCTATCTTTCAGTTATGAAGTTTAATATCGATCTTGGCGGCACTTACTCCGCCAACATCAGTAATTTCGGTACTGTTTATGTTCCCGAGCTTTACGCGACATTGGTGCTACCTCATCTTGAATTCACAGTTGGAAGAAAACTCTTTAATTGGAATATGCTCGATTCTTATTGGCAGTTAGGCCTCTGGCAAACTCAATTCAAGTGGAACTACCTTCAACCTGTTGAACAAGGGCTTGTTGGAGGATTTTTAGATTTGCATAGTGCGGAGTGGGCATTCTTACTTTTTGCATCTCCTCTTTCTGTGCCTGAACAAAGCGCGCCTTACAGCTTGTCAAATGGTCAGATTAATTCCCAGAGCCCATGGTTTTCGCCTCCTGCTAAATATGTTCAACTTTTTTCTGGTCGAGCAAATATCAATTACAATCTCGTCACTCCTTCAACCTCGAGTATCGTAAACCAATTCTCCGCAGGCATGGCTCTTCAGTGGAATCCAAAACCATTTTCAGTTAAATTATCATACGTTTACAAGCCACGAAATAACCTTGCTTTACCGGTTGACGGCTATTTAGCCCTTCAACCGAACGGTAGCGATGCACCTGTTTATATCTATCCTAAAGTTGTTTTTCATCATTTGGCTGGTCTTGATCTCAATTACCAAGGAAAAGATTTTTCAGTCTGGTTTTCGGGCTTAGCAGAAATTCAGAACAATCCAAGTTTTGATAGCAACTTAACTTACCAAGTGCTGTCGAATCAGGTGCTTTACAGTCCTGGTTTCGAATGGACACCTTTCTCATCGATTTATTCAACTAAAGTGGGAGCAAGTCTCTTGTTTCAATCGGGCGGAGACGTATCAGAAGTTGGTAATCTCGCAAGCCCAGGCACCAAAATCTTTTCATATCCCATCAATTATCGAGATGCCAGTCAGGTTCGTATTGCTCAACCCATCTTAAGATTGACGAATCAGCAGCTGGATCTAAATTTGAAATGGATCGAGGAATATCACGATCAGTCTTCCGTTTTAATGGCTGAGCTCAACTACCAAATCGATTTCTTCAATCTCTTTGTGGGTGCTGACCTCATGGGAAGCGGTGCTGAATTAAGTAACTCTGGCTTTATACCTCGGTATCGTGATAATAGCTTCGCCTATGCCGGAGCAAGCCTACACTTCTAAATTCTATTTGATCATAAATCCTGGTCTCGAGGATCTCGCATTGGATGAGCTTAAATCGGCGCTTCCAGATATTCGAAATTTCAAAAAGCACTTAGGTGGAATTGAATTTGAATGCGAACTCTATCAGGGCCTTGAACTCAATTCAAAACTGAAGCTTCCATCAAGAATACTTTTGAGGCTTGAAGAGTTTGCGGCAAGCGATTTCCCCAAACTTTTTAAAAAACTGCAAAGAATTGCATGGCATGGCTTAGTACGACCTGAGACTCCTTTGAGATTTGAAGTTAGTAGCGAGAAATCTCGGCTTTCAATTAAAAAGAGAATTGAATCAACTGCTGAAGATGCAATTAAAAAATATTTCAAGACCTTGAAGTTGGCACCGTCAAAAAATGTTCCGGATGAGCAAAGAATATTTTTAAGATTTGTTGAGAATATTTGTACATTGAGTATCGACACTTCGGGTGAGCATCTGCATAAGCGCGGCTACCGAAAATTGATCGGTGAGGCACCGCTCAGAGAAAATTTGGCATCGGCCCTTCTCAACGCGCTTTTTGATCAAGGTGAAAAATTAGAAGTAGACGCAATTGAGTTGGTCGATCCCATGATGGGTTCGGGTACTTTTTTGCTTGAGGCCTATCACTATTTTTCAGACTCTCAAACGCGAAGCTTTGCCTATGAGAATTGGCCATTTGTGATTGAAGAAGCGGTTGGGCGATCTCAGGCATCCCCAAAGCCACAAGAGATTTTGAAAATTAAAAAGCTATCAGGTTTTGACCAAGACGAAGAATCGATCCGAATCACTCAAGAAAATTTTAAGAGTTTAAAAGAGGGAGCCGTCGCGAAATCCAATGCTCCGAAATTTGATGTCGTTCAGAAAAATCTTTTTGAAAATGACCTTCCATCCGCACAGGCTGGAGTTTCGCGTTATATGATTTGCAATCCGCCCTATGGAAAACGCCTCAAAGTTAAAGGTAAGATGACAGATTTTTATTCGAGTCTTTTTGCTCAATGTGAATCGAAATTAAAGCCTGAAGTCGCAGGATTTTTGATCTCTGACGAGGTCCCAGAAAGCCAAGTTTCAATTCCGAAAAGCTGGCAGCTCGCCGAAACACTCAAATTTAAAAATGGCGGCCTTAAAGTTAGATTTATGATTTTTAAGAGGGGATAAAATCAGGCAGCCGTCCCCAGTTGGCGGTTTGCCCGTCTCAGTTTCTGTTGTCAGATATCAGTTTGCCAGGCCCGGATCCCTGTCAAAATATCAGACATTCATTTAGCCATATTCGTCACTTCAACGTCTTGAAGATTGAGATGGAGTCGAACTCATTAATTTAGAGTACGACGAATTTAGTAACATAAGACTTAGTTCGGCAGATCCCTAACATTGTGATTGCGAATCACTTCGACTCGAGAAGCTGCTTTTTCGAGTTGTTTACGTTCGCGCACTTTTCGAATGTAGATAAAGCCAAGAGCAATCACTACCGCGATAATCACGATGATTTTAAACTCTCTTAAATAATGTAAAATCTCGTTACCGTAAAAGGCGGCTAGCAAAACTTGGGTTGGAGCTGAGATCAATGCAGCCGTCGAATCAATCGCAAGGTAGCCCAAGGTATTCAGTCCCATGGCGCCGCACATGAGATGACCTGGAAAGCGAATGCCGGGAGTAAATCGAAAAATCACGCAGGCAAAGTAGCCGTAAGCTTTTACCCACTCTTCGATTTTAATCATTCTCTTTGGATTAATCATGCGGCTGAAAAATCGACTATAGAGAATGCGTTTTCCAAATTTTTGACCCAGAAAATAAATCAAATAGTCACTGAATACGACACTCACAAAACTTGCGATCGCAAGAATGTAAACGTTCACAACTGGAGCCCCAGGATAAGGTGGTGGAAATTTATCGGGATGAAGTGCTGTGTAGCCCACGAGTCCTGAGCTGATTAAAACGACTTCTTCTGGAAGTGGTAAGCCAAATGCGCTCAAAATCATGAAGAAGAATATTCCGCCGTAAATCCACAGCGGGTGATATGCATACTCAGCGAAAAAATGAACGATCGTGGCTTCCAAAAAATTACTTTCTCTTAGCAGACTTGATAGTCACAGTTTTGGTCGGGACGTCGCCCATACCATCTTTTGTGGTTGTCGACATTCCTTCGATTTTATCAACAACGTCTTGGCCGGAAACAACTTTTCCAAAAACTGCGTAGCCATAACCAGCAGGTGAAGAGTCACGGTAATTTAAAAAGTCATTGGTTTTTGTATTTACGAAGAATTGCGCTGTCGCGCTGTCAACGACGTTCGTGCGAGCCATCGCCAAAGTGTATTTGTCGTTTTTTAGCCCATTGCTTGCTTCGTTTTTAATTTGGTCATGAGTTTTTTTCTGACTCATTTTTTCGTCAAATCCACCACCTTGGATCATGAAGTTTTTGATCACGCGGTGAAAGATGGTTCCATTGTAAAAGCCTTCGTCGACATATTTTAAAAAGTTTTCAACCGAGATAGGTGCTTTTTCTTGATTGAGTTCAACTTCGATTTTTCCTTCAGAAGTTTCGATGATCACGTGAGGTGTTTTTTCCACTTTTTTATCTCCTTTAGAGGTTGTTTTAGCTTTAGGTTTTGCATCGTCTGCAGCGAAGGCGCAAGGTGCAATTGCGAAGCTCGCAGCGAGACCTAGAGCCAAGCCGAGTGTTAAGATTCTAAGATGAGTCATTATGCTTCTCCTTAATATGCTAAGTTTTCGAGCGAAACGAGTCGCCGAATAGATCATAATTTGTCCCGGGGCGCATCTCTTTTCCTTAACATTTGCGTCTTTTTTAGCCCATGAGCTGACGTATTGGTTTTCAGCTGTTAAGCTTGGAATGGGAGGAACTATGTCGAGCCCATTTTTTCAGCAAGCACCCGGAATTAGCAATACCTATCTGAGTGACCCGCTTCTTTCGGCCTATCTTGAGTTTGCACTTCCGAAAGAGTTTCATAGCTTGGTAAACGAAGATTTGAAAAAATTCGGCGAACGCGCGGCCGGTGAGCTCTTAGAGCTTTCTTGGGCCGCAGAGAATCAGCCGCCGACCTTAACAAGCTTTGATGCTTGGGGTGAGCGAATTGATGAAATTAATTTTAGTGATTCTTGGAAAGCTTTGGAGCGAATCGCGGCTGAAGAGGGTCTGATTGCGATTGGTTACGAGCGTAAGCTAAAAAGTTTTTCAAGACTTCACCAGTTCGCAAAACTTTTTTTGTTCCATCCTTCCAGTGCGTTTGCAACTTGTCCACTTGCGATGACCGATGGAGCAGCCCGAGCAATTGAAGTTTGCGGAAAACCTTCTGTCATTAAACATGTTTTTGATCATCTCACTTCGCGAGGCCCCGATTTTTGGACGTCAGGACAATGGATGACCGAAAGAACCGGCGGTTCAGATGTTTCTGAAACTTCTACGATCGCAAAACTTAACGGCGATCACTATTTATTGACGGGAGACAAATGGTTCTCCTCTGGAACTGGAGCTCAAACGGCATTGGCACTGGCACGTATCGAGGGCTCGCCAGCTGGGAGCCGAGGCCTAAGTCTATTTTGTGTTGAACTTCGAGATTCTAATAAGAAATTGAAAAATATTAAAATCAATCGCCTCAAAGATAAACTTGGAACCAAGGGGCTTGCCACCGCTGAACTCAGTCTTGAAGGCACTCCTGCAGTTTTGGTTGGAGAAATAGGCCAAGGTGTTAAGACAGTTTCAAGCATGCTCAACGTCACTCGCATTTACAATTCCGTCTGCGCAATCGGAACCTCCGCACGAGCCCTTGCCCTTGCTAAAGATTACGCTTCGAAGAGAAAAGTTTTTGGTAAACTTCTAAATGAACAGCCACTGCACATGCAAGTTTTGGCTGATTTGCAAAGTAATTACGAGTCCGCGTTTCATCTGACTTTCTTTGTCACTCGTTTGCTCGGAAAAGACGAGTGTAATGAAATCACAGAATCAGAACGCTCACTTTTGCGACTTCTTACGCCCATTACAAAGCTCTTTACCGCAAAAATGTCAGTTCAACATGCAAGTGAGATTCTCGAATCATTTGGTGGCGCTGGTTACATTGAAGATACCGGTATCCCAAAAATTTTGAGAGATGCTCAGGTTTTTTCAATTTGGGAAGGAACTTCGAACGTTTTAAGCCTTGATGTCTTGCGAGTCCTTTCTAAAAAAGAAAATCTTTTGAGCTTTCAAGAATTTGTAGCTAAAGGTCTTTCGCAAGTCAAAAATCCAAAATTGCAACCAGGGGTTAAAGCCTGTGAAAAGAGAGTTGCCGAGTTGACGGCATTTTTGAAGGAAGCCGAGAGTAAAGCAAGCGAGGATTACTGGCAAAGTGCTAGCCGTAACTTAGCATTTTCTTTTGCGCAGATTACGGCTTCTTTGCTGATGTTTGAATTTGCGGATTGGTGCGAGAAAAATTCGAAATACCCCGCAAGTGTTATGACGGCGAATCGCTTTGCGCAGCAGGAGCTACAGCCCCGACGCGAAATTGAAGCGAACGTGCTGAGCGAAAATCAAAAGATTTTAAAGGGGACTTGAGTCAGTCTGCGGGCAGCCGTCCTCTGTTGGTGGTCTGACAGTTTCAGTGTCTGTCATCAGGTATCCGTGCGGCGTACCAACGGCTTGTCTGGGGAAGGCGAGGAGCCAGCCGCTAACCGACACTGAGACTGTAAGACTGTTGACTGATGACCGCTGCCCGAAAACTACAAACAGTGACTTCAAAGTTTTTTCTGAAGCCAAATCGAACTAATATACTGATTATTCTTAAGTGCGTACTCCTCAAAAACTCCAACTTCAGTGAAGCCAAATTTTTTGTGTAGTCGAATAGAAGCTTCGTTCGGCAAAGCAATTCCCGAAACTGCGAGATGGAGATCTTCACTTTTAAGTAGGGTAAAGAGTTTTTCGTAGAGTTTGCTTCCAATACCCTTTGCGCGACAATCGTGGGCCAAGTAGATGCTTGTCTCGATTGTTTGGTCGAAAGCTGAGTGCTCGCGATACCTACTACTATAACAACAGCCAATGACTTTGCTATCTTCTGTCGCCACCAGCATTCGATAAGGTCCGTCATTTTTATATTTCGAGAACCATTGCTCTCTTTGTGAGGGAGTCTTTGGATGGATATCAAATGTGATACTTGAGTTTTGAATATAGTAATTATCAATCTCGGTGAGAGGAGCTAAGTCTTCAGGTTTCGAGTATCGAATTTCAATCATGTTAGAATTTTCGGACCAGATTTTTAAAAGATTTAACATTTGCGTTGTTTCGAAGTCCTAAATAACGAATTTCCATAAAGGATCTTAAAATCGTCTCGATCATTTCGCGTTTTTCAGGAGCTTTTTCAACTGCACGGGCGAGTAGGTCTGCGGGACCTTCTGTGCGGCTACGTGGAACTCCTAGTAATTCCAGTTTTCTGCAAAACTGATGATAGAAACTCAAAATAGGGTCCACCTTCGCCTTTTGGGTAGCAAAATAAATCTTAAGTGCAGCCATGAGCGCGGCGAGACCGGCGAACAACAAAACAAAGAGAGTCATGCGACTTGAATTTGTGAACCCGAGACCTTCAAGAAGCTTATTTTGATATTCAAAGTCGTATTTCAATAAAAAATTATTCCACTTCGTTGTGATGGCATCGATGGCAAAGAAAATGTTGCTATTGATTTTTCTGCCTACAGAATTTTGAGCTTCCATAGCAGTTGTGCGATTGAGCCCTTGCTGATAGGCATCAGCTCCAAATGCGATTCGAACAGGTGCTATGACAGAGGTTGGATCAGTTCGAATCCATCTTTGCTCTTCATCAATCCAAACTTCAGACCATGCGTGCGCATCGAGAGTCTTAACGAGGTAATATCCAGTCAGTTCATTGAATTTGCCACCTTGAAATCCGATCACAATACGAGAAGGGACATTCATTAGTCTTAGGAGGGTAGAAGTGGTAGCTGCGAAATGCTCGCAAAATCCAACTTTCTTCTCAAAAATAAACTTTGTGAGCCCATCGCCAGTCATCTTTCCTGGCTCGAGTGAGTAGGCAAACTGATTGACCATAAAATAGTTGAGAATACGTGAGATTTTTTCTCTCGAATTCTTGGTATTTTTCTGAAGTTCAAATGCTAGGTCTTTCACCTTTTGTGAAACTTCTGGCTTTTGGAGATAAATATCGCGGTCTTCATTTTTTAGTATTTCACTATTTCGTCCCGTACTTTCGACATTATAAAGAGTCCGATTGGCCATCGGCTCTTTAAGCTCGTAAATTTTTCCGGTTCTTTGTATGAGTCTGAGTGAATCTGGAACTGAAATATGTGTCGGAAAATCTAAGGCAAACAGAAAGTTTTGAAAATTTGGCTCGATAACGATCTCTTGGATTGTCGTTCGAATATTTGGGTTGTCAGGAAGCTTTGCAGGAGAACTGACATCAATAGCTTCATCCTTCGGACCTTTTTCCCAACTGAGTCCTGCGCTTTTAGAAAGAATAGCTCCCCGAAAATACATTTCGTCGTTACTCACGGCCCGGTCAAATTTAACCCGAAATGCCGTTTCGTCCGACTGAATGAGTTCGCTGATTGTTCCTGGAACTAATTTTTTAGAAAAACCTGAGGTAGCTTGTGGGGCTTTAACATGAATGAGCGAGGCGCTAAATCTCGGAAACACCACGAATAAGAAAATCCAAATCGGAATCGCAAGAAAGAGCATTTTAAGTGACGGCAAAAAAGTCCGAATTGATTGACGACGATCGTTTTTATGCAATTGATGCATAAGAGTCGTAATGACAAATACATCTATTGTGAAAAATAGTGTCGAGCCAAGAGACTGTGAATGAAGAAGATGTGTCAAAAGCAAAAAATAGCATAGAATAATTTCGGTCATTCCGTCGCGATATTTTGTAAAGTCGACGAGTTTGACGGCAGCCACAATGACAAAGATTGCCGATGCAGGCTCGGGACCAAAAATGGTCTTGTAGTTCATAAAGATAAAGCCAGATGAGATTCCGACCAAAATATTTCGAAATAGGACGCTTGGAAGTTTTACATCTCGATAAATATTGAGAATGCTCCAGATAATAAAAATTGCGGCTATAACGATGAGCCAAGCTGGCAAATAAAAACAATGAGGCAAAATGTTGATTGAAACAACAGTTGCGACATATAGCTTATATGATTTACTTGTCGCCTTTTTTTCAAGTGCACTCTGTCTCATGCTGACTCCGCCTTAAATTGCGCAAGTTCTTCAAGAGTTTTTTTGACGTGGCGCACGCCTAATCCTGTATCGATGTATTGATCAGGTAGTCTTAATGCAAATGGGATCTCTTTTTTACGACAGTATTCAATCCATAGACTTAATTGTTCGAGACGTTCTTCAAGTTGGTTTTGCTTGCACGCACCATAATCGAGAAGCAGGCTCTTAGATGATCCTGATCTAAATTCTTTAACTAGTGTACCGCGTCCTCTCGCAAATGCCTTCCAATCAACTCGGCGAGGAGAATCGGCATTTTGAAAATTGCGATGTCCTGAGAAGTCTTCACCGTGAGATTGGCTAAATCTTGAAGTTTCTCCTTCTACAGAATCATCGGGTAGAGGTTGTCTGCCAAAGGCTTTAGGATAAACAAAGTATTGGCTTTCAGTGTCTACATAGGTCCAAGCATAGAAAAGTCCGAGCGGATAAATACTTGAGATTTGAACACGTGAGATTTTATAAACTCCACGCTTTTGCGTGCGATAGACTCCTTGAAATCGATTTCTTGAAAACGCTGAAATGGGAACGCTGTCTTCGATTTCTTCATAAAACTCAAGACCAGGCAGACGTACTTGAAGGTTGAATCGAGTGGATTTGGTCGGATTTTCAAGAGTAGTTTCTACTGTGATAAATGAGTCGGCAAAACCTGAAGAGGATCTAATTGTTTTGAGTTTAACACCTTTTAAATTGTCATGAGTTTGCACCATTGAAACGATTGCAATACTAGCAAGAAAAAATGACAGTAAATTGACGAGGTTATTGTTGTAAATTGCACCGACGAAGAGAATGAACACGATAGAAAATAAAAAAATTCCGCCGTACATGGTAGGAATAATATAAATTTGATTTTTTCTTCCCCATTTTGAAGCGCTTTGGGCGAATCTCTTTTTCAAATTCATAAAATCTCAATTTCTAGAATAATTAATCGACCAGAACAGATTTTAAAATTTCTTCTGAAATTTGTTTACCTGTTTCACCTGTAAGATCTTCTGATGGATTCAAGCGATGACTCATGACCGAAACCGCCACAGCCTGTACGTCTTCTGGTAAGACCATTTTGCGATCTTGTAGAAAAGCCCATGCTCGAGATGCACTTACTAAACAGAGAGCTCCGCGAGGGGATAAGCCCTGGCCTGAATCTCTTGTGGTTCGAGTCATCGCGATAATATCTTGAATGTAGTCGACGATTGCTTCTGAAATATGGACTTGAGAGACAAGCTTTTGAATTTCGATGAGGTCGTGTGCGCTAAATACCGGTTCAAGATTTGCGAGTAAGCTTTCTCGGCTAACGCCTAACAAAAGTTTTCGTTCGGCTTCTCGGCTCGGATGTCCCAGCTCAATACGCATTAAAAATCGATCAAGTTGAGATTCGGGTAGGGAGAATGTTCCAATCTGTTGTCTTGGATTTTGAGTTGCGATAATAAAAAATGGATTTGGCAGAGAATGAGTTTCGCCATCCATCGTGACTTTTCTCTCTTCCATTACCTGTAAAAAAGCACTTTGAGTTTTTGGTGTCGCGCGATTTAATTCATCTGCCAAAATGAGTTCAGCGAAAATCGGGCCTTTATGAAAGGAGAAGCTTCTTTTTTCAGTATCAAAAATTGAACTTCCTAAAATATCACCTGGCAAAAGATCGTTCGTGAATTGAATTCGAGAAGTCTTTAGACCTAAAAGTTTAGACAGCATTTTAACCAGTGTCGTTTTACCGACACCCGGAATATCTTCAATGAGAAGATGCCCATTTGCTAGAAGAGAGCACATGGTTAACATGATCTCTCGTTCTTTATCTAAAATAATGTCGTTAGCGACTTTTAGAAAGCGAAGCAGTTTTTCTTGATAGATACTTTTTAATGGAGAGGTTTCTCGTGATGTCATGCTCAGTCTATCGACCCATTTAGAGCTTCGTTTGAGGCTAGAAACCAGAATGAATTCTTAAAGCTTAAAGCGTACAAAAATAATTTAATAGTAGGCTCAAAGCCTTGCTTCTCGTTACGAGAGTTGGGAGGTATACAAACTCATTTTGCGTATGAAGCTTGCCTCCCACTGGACCCAGACCATCCATCACAATGAGCTTTTTTTCGCTCATATAATTGACATCACCCGCGCCGCCAGCCTTTTGTGCCGTTATTTTTCGCTTTTCGAGTTTTGAAATAATTTGAGAAAGCTTTCGAACAGCCATTTTAGATTGAGAGTTGCTTGCAAAGGGAGGGCAGTCATCGCTGATTTTAAAAGTTGTTTTGGTGTGGGATTTTCGATCTTGAGAAAATTCGTCGTGAGCTAAAATTTTTTTTATTTTTCTATGCATCATTTCAGAGTCTTCAAAAGTCGCATATCGAATATCGATTTTACAACCAGCACTAGCACAGGTAATATTAAAGGTTTCAGATCCACCAGTGAGTTGGGCGATATTGAGACTCATTTCTCTTTTAGGATCATTGAGCTTAACGAGTTTTGAAATTTTGTTCGCAAGATCGTGAGCTGCGTTGACGTGTTCGCCTTTTGATCTTCCGGCGTGAGCGGATTTGCCTTTTACTGATACTTCATACCAACGATTGCCTCTGCGAGAATTGATGATAGAGCCATCGTCAAGAGCGGGTTCAAAGCCAAGAACAGCAAATGAATCTTTCGAGAATTTGCGATAAATTTCTTGAAATCCGGTGGATCCAATTTCTTCGCTAGGTGAAGAAATCACTCGAATATTAAACGGAAATTCAGATTTTCTATTGTGCGCGAGAAAGAGTCTGATGCCTTCTAACAAAACGACGATTCCGCCTTTGTCGTCAATGACGCCAGAGCCGATCGCGCTTTGTCCATCATTTGAAACTTTAAATCCTGAAAATTGATCGAGTCCAAGTACCGTATCCGCATGGCAAACAAGAGTCACAAATTTCTGATGCTTTTTATTTTTGAGTGTCGCAATTAATAGGTCGCCGTTATCAATTGAGCTTGAGTTTTTAAGTTCGATCTTAAAACCCATTCTCTTAAGGTCTTGCGCAATATATCTCTGGACCCGATTAACACCTTCAGCATCGTAACTCTGAGATGACATCAATACGAGGTGCTTGAGCTCGTCTTTGAGTCTATTGAGATGAGTTGAGTCGATCTTCATTTGTGGCATGTCCTCGTAAAGAATATGCCATATTCAGATCCCAAATGCAAAAAAAGGACCGCCCAAGCGGGTTAGACTTGGGCGGCATCAGAACTGGAGTACAGAAAATAAAAAAATTAAGCGGCTTTCTTGTGCTTCATGAATGCTTGGTGTTTTTTGTCGAAGTCGACAGGTTTATCACCGTTTTTAGTGATCATGCCGAATTTAAACCACTCGTAATGTTCAGCACAGAAATTCACTAAAGTTGGTGCCTTTTTGCAATCTTTTACACCGCAACGATTTGGCATTGCCACGACATTGTTCATTGGAGCAGGAACATTTTGCTTTTTATCGTGACCTTTATCGTGACCCTTGTCTTGACCTTGAGCTGGTGCTTTTTCTCCGGCGTGTGATTCATTTTTAGGTTTCGCTGACATTTGGTTCTCTCCTTTTTGAGTTATCTCTAGTCTCAATTAAACTATCGACAAAAGGTGAGGTCGGCTTTAGGACTAAAGCCTGAAAATTTGATGTCTCAAATTGAGAATGTTGTGGATTTTGTCTGGAGAAATTGCACAGAGCTAGACCTTTTGACAGTTTTTTGCGGTCAGTCAGCTGTTTGCGGGCAGCCGTCCTCGGTCGACAGTCTTTCGGTTTCGGTTTCAGTTTCGTTTGTCCCGTTTGCCATCCCCCCAGTTAGCGGGGGCGCGCGATACCTACTCTGGCTCCGGGGCAGGCAGTCTGATACCTGATGACTGGCACTGCGAATGGCAGACCGCCGACGGGGGACGGCTGCCGGTAGACTGTATTAAACTAGTGCTGACTCAATGTCTTTAGAGAGTGAGGCGGGTTTAGCTGTTGGCGCAAAACGCTTCAAAACTTTTCCATCTTTTCCTATAAGGAATTTTGTAAAATTCCATTTTACGGATTTAATTCCTAAGAAGCCAGGTGCTTCGCTCTTTAAGAATTCATAGAGCGGGTCAGCTCCTTTGCCATTGACTTCAATTTTGGCCATGACCGGAAAGTTAACACCGTAAGTGAGCTTACAAAAGCTTTGAATATCAGAGTCGCTACCACTTTCTTGCGCACCAAACTGATTACATGGAAAACCAAGAACGGTGAGGCCTTTTGGCGCATATTTTTTTGAAAGCTCTTCAAGGCCATCATATTGAGGTGTGAATCCGCATTTACTTGCGACGTTCACAATCAGCAGAGCTTGTCCTTGGTATTTCTTAAGAGGAACGATCGAACCATCTGCTGCCTTTACT
>JAYUEB010000479.1:0-4317 GCA_043739525.1 Bdellovibrionales bacterium | reverse complement strand
TCAGACTCTAGCGAAACTGCGTGAGTATCAATACAGAAAAATGAAAGGCCTATTAAGAAGAGAATTTTTGACATCGTCCACCACATTCAAAAGCTGTTAATGGACTCAAGTTTAATTGTCTTTTCGGGACGATGTCCAGCGTTTCAGAGTCAGGCAAACCGGCATCAGACAAAATGCTGCAAACTGAGACTGAAACTGAAAGACAGCGAAGTGTTGACCGCTGCCTGAAGACTGACGACGTCAAGGCCCATGTTCACACGAACCTGGAGGTTTCTGTCTACTGGCAGCCGTCAACAGTCTGCTGTCTTTCAGTCTCAGTCTCAGTTTGCAGTTCTTAGTCCGTTGCCGGTTTGCCTGTCGCAGATATCAGGTATCAGATATCAGTTTGCCTGAGCCTGAAACCTAATGCACTGTATTGCGAAATGCTACGAGGTACTTCGAGCTTCTTAAACTTCGCAATCGTAGCTAAGGACCACTTTACGATTTGATGGAAGTGGCGTCGATAAATTGATCTTCTTATTTGCAAGATCAGGAGTCGAAGGAATTGAAGTCACTGGCGAGCCATTTAAATCTGTGAATGTGAGTGTGTACTTATCTTGGTAAGGACGGCACGCCAAAGTCAAAAATGGAATTTGGCTTCCTGGTGGAACTGCTGATGGAATCGTTCCAATCTGAGCCGTGAAGTTCGAGTTACAAATACTTCCTAATACTCCGCCTGTTTGCTGAACGAGGCTTGCATAGATCGGAGCATTGAAACCAAAAATCAAAGGATTGCCGTTTCGGTTGCTACGTTGGTTGTAACAAGCGCTATCACCAGGCTCAACAACTAAAGCATCAACTCGAAATGGCGTTGACGGGAAAGCACCTTGAAAATTTGAAACAAGAGATGCTGGAGCATCCTGCGCATCTTGTGGAAATCCATAAGCTGAAAGTGAAGTCGAATTTCTCTCATCTGCATCTGAAATGATGATGAAAGTTGTTGGCGCACCTGCACGGATAAAACCATTGCTGTTCGCAGATACCATTAAATTTGCCGCAAAAATTCCTCGAGGATCGTCTGAGAGACAAATCGACGCATTATAATTACTAGCAATACAAGCCGAAGCTGATTGAGCAATTTGCGGAACCGATATTTGAGTTGTAGATGATTGCGGAGTGAGAAAAAAGCTTCCATCGCTGAGTTGTACGAGTCGTCCATCTTGTAATGCTCCACCATCGTTCGCAGAATCTGCGTAATTGTTTTTTGTATCAGAAACAGATGACGAAGTATCTGTCGTGATCAGTCCGATACGGTAATCAATTCCAGAAAGATTTTGTACAAAGCCTGAAAGGTAATTAGGTAAGTTCGATTGAATGTCTGTCGTTGATCCGCTGGTATCTAATATAAAGAGAACATTCGCCTGAGCGACAGGGCCCGTCGTCGTGTCGGTATGACTCTGAATACAGATCCCAGAAGTACAAGCAACCGGCGTGACAATATTGGTTCCGGTAGGTTGCGGAGCTATCTGATCCTTAGTAAATTGCACAGGCGAGCAGGACACGAAGTCCGCTAGCAACAGAAACGCAAATGATAGGACTAATAGAGAGCTTGTCTGTTTGTTCATATATCCACCCATAGACTTGAACTACAAAGGTGGTGCCAAAATGCCTCGAACTGAGATGGATTATAGACCTATCTTAAGGGGTATTGAGATTTGGGAGTGACGTTAATGGGCGATGGATTAGCTTTCGGTGCCGTTTTCGGTCGCCTTTTTACTCTGAACAGCGAGGCGCTCCAGACGGCGATTATACATATCCTTAAGGTCTTTAATTTCTTTTTGATAGTTCATATCTTGCTTCGTAACGGTATCGTCGTTTCTAGCTTTGATATCGCGTAAAGCTCGTTCGTGTTGATCTTGTATCTTCTGAAGCTCTTCTTTGTGCGTCTCATTGACCGTTTGAAGTTCTTCACGATGCTTTTTACCCTGATCCACTTCACGCTCAGTGTAAGCATCTTGCATTTTTCGCATCGTCTCAGTTGGACTACCATCTCGTGAAACATTTGATCCGGATCCAACTCCGCTACCAGTAGCTTTTACACTCGACATAGCTCTCTCCTTTACGACTAAGCTTTCGACTTTCCAGAATCATCAGGCGAATACATTTTCGAATTATTACGACCACTTCTCTTTGCAACATACATTGCAGAATCGGCACAAGTTACGATCTCAGTCATATTCTTGCAAGCATCTGGGAAACAAGCTACGCCCAGGCTTGCAGTAATTTTGAGATTACTTTCTCCAACCTTAAATGGAATCGACTCAATCTTCTTACGGATTCTTTCAGCAGCAGCCAAAGCAGCAATAGAGTCAGTCTCGGGCAATATGACCACGAACTCTTCGCCACCATATCGTGCGGCTGTATCAGTGTCTCGACAAGTTTTGATAATCGTCTGTGCAACTTGCTTGAGAACAACATCACCAATTGCGTGACCAAAATTATCATTAAACTTTTTAAAATAATCGACATCGATCATCAAAACTGACAAAGGCTTTTGGGTCTGCTTTGCCTTCTTGAATTCAACCAAGAGTCTCTCTTGAAAATACCGAAGATTATAAATGCCCGTGAGCGTATCAATCAGCGACTCTTCATAGAGGCGATTGTTATCAATTGCCGACAAGAGCTGGTTTGCTATACCGAAAAGAAGACTGAGATCATCATCGTCCCCGCTCCATGCTTGCTTAGCATCAATCAAAAATAAAAATCCGGCCTCATCTTTATGTATAAGCGGAACAAAAAGGTAATTTGAAAAATCAACGCGAAAAACTTCTTGGAGATAGAGATCGATCTCAGCGTTATCACCTTTTTTAAAAAAACAAGGCTCACCGACTGCGAGCGCTTTAAGGAAAAAACTCTTAACCCATTCATTCTTCATGGTTCGATAAGTCGCATTTGTCGCAACAGAATTTTCTCGAACAATAGCTGTCTGCAAAAAGAAAGTCTCGCGATCAACCGTGCCTGTTACTGAGTGAGAAAATGCAAACGCATCTTCAAGCTTCATCAAAATCAAATTTAAAATATCGCTAAGCTCTTTGAAAAGATTCATTCCTTGAGCTAATTCAAACATCAACGAAGTTTCATAAAGTTTACGATCCAACTTTTTAATGAATTCTTCTTTTTCCTTGAGCTGTTCAAAATACTTTTTCTGAAGCCGCTCCTCAAGAGTAACGTCATGAATGTAAATGAGCCACTGCTGGAGCTCGCCCGTCGCACTTGGCACAACTTGGCCCCCTAAAATTTGTCCGGGCAAGGCTTGAATCGTGACTTGAACACGAGCTGCTGATCCGGCCTTAGGCTTCATCATAACTTCACGATACGGTGTCGCTTCAACAACCTTTTTGATATCCAGATCCAAAATGTCAGGCTCGAAAGTGAGAATTGAAGAAAGATCTTTTTTACCAATGCGATTGGAATGAAGACCACACATTTGTTGAATTGCCGGATTCGCGTAAATCATCTTCAAGTTTTCGTCGATGAGAATGACTCCATTGACTAGGCTGTCAAAGAGTTTGAGATCAAATACGCTACCTGGCTGTGAACTAGGTGAGGGGTCCATTTCTGATACTTTTTTTAATGCACGTTGAGACATACTTCTATTTTGCATGAGCGCGATGCGAAGACGCCACACTAATTACGGCGAAAATGCATATTTGGACCTCGACCTTTTGGCTCTCTCGACCAATTGCCTAGGCCATAAGACCCGCTAAGGTCGGGCCTTTTTAGTCAGCGAACACATCGTGAGCAAATCACTCGATATTTGGAACTGAAATCATTCGTGCGTAAATTCCGGACTTCATCAAAAGCGCATCTTCGCTCAATTTAACAAAATTGTTTCGAAATGCTTGGATGATTCGAGAATTTTCGAACGAATGCGAAACTCTAACCTTGAGCATGTCTTCAAAACTATCGCCAAAATATTTTTCAAAGAATTGCATAAAGCGTTCGTCGTCTTTTGGAAAGGTTTCAATCTTGTAAGGTTTGCCGATTTTTGCTATCACAGCCGTCTTTTCGATCGCTGCATTTAATCCACCGAGCTCATCCACCAAGCCCACTTCGCGGGCCTTTGTTCCTGACCAAACGCGCCCTTCCGCAATCTCAGCAACTTCTTTTACGTTTTTGAAATTACGCCCGGTTTTTACGACATCCAAAAATCTTGCATAAACTCTTTCGACACTACTTTGGATAAATTTGGATTCAACTTCTGTCATCGGACGATTGGAGTTACCAATATCGGAGTGCTCGTGTGTGACGACTCCGTCAAAACTCACCCCCAGTTTG
>JAYUEB010000478.1:0-12941 GCA_043739525.1 Bdellovibrionales bacterium | reverse complement strand
TGGATTCGCCTAGGGCTTGTCCTGACTTCAGCACATCCAGGCGTTTATCAACTCCACGCATGGATTTGCGAAAAACTTCTACTTCGCCTTCTTGAATGACATAAAAAAAGAAGCCGGTGTCACCTTCGTTGAACAAAATATCATCTTTTTTGAATGCTACTTTTTCGATTCCGTCCCAAGAAATTTCCATGAAGCTTTCCCCTTACTACTTCTTAGTTTGCACTGAGCTCGCGTCTTGGCCAAACAAAATCTTTTTGGCAGCTTCATCTACCGTGGGCGCGGTGTTGATAGCTCGACCTTTTTCATAGGCGCGAATAGTCGCGGGGCGGGCAGCAATCTTATCAAACCATTTCTTGATGTTTGTGAAGTCGCTTAAATTTTGCCCCTGTTTTTCGTGCGAAACAATCCAGGGATAGCAGGCCATATCTGCGATTGAGTAATCGCCGGCGATAAATTCGCGATTCTCAAGTTGTTTGTCTAAGACAGCGTAGAGACGTGAGGTCTCTTTGAGATATCGTTCAATCGCATATGGAATTTTCTCAGGCGCATAATGGCTAAAGTGATGATTCTGGCCAAGCATGGGACCGAGTCCAGCCATTTGCCAAAAAAGCCACTGGAGAGTTTCGGTCCGCTGATGAAGACCTTTGGATATAAATTTTTGAGTTTTTTCAGCTAAGTAAAGTAAAATGGCTCCCGATTCAAAAAGTTGAATAGGAGGGCTCACACTATGATCGACAATTGCAGGGATACGATTATTTGGCGAAATTTTTAAAAACTCAGGTTTAAATTGTTCGCCCCTCGCAATTTGAACTGGAAGGATTTTGTATTCAAGGCCCACCTCTTCTAAAAAGATTGTCACTTTGTGAGCGTTTGGGGTTGTCCAGTAGTAGAGGTCAATCATTTTATGGTGTCACTCTCGATTGCATTGAAAGGCCCGAAGCCCGATTCGCAGTTTTCGTTTTTTCAACATTGAGCAGATATTTGCGAGTCGCCTCAGGAATGGCCTTCCACATCTTGATCGAAAGAATGAGGCCGATCGCCGCAAACGGAATGAGAAACAAAGGCCAATAGTGCCAATCTTGTGTGGTTAGATAACCTAAGCATACGGATTGGAGGCCGCTTCCGAGATAAACAAATCCGTCAGTGATTCCAGAAGCGGTAGCCGTTGCTTTTCTTCCGCCGAAATCAGCGGCTGCAGTTCCTGACATGATCGAGTGAACGCCGATGACGGCCATTGAAATGACGATCGCACATACGCCTACCGTAATTGGCGAATGAGTGAGAATTGCGGCCATGACAATGGCAGCAGCTAACATCACGCCATTCATAAGTCCTGCAGAAGGTCCTCTGCGTGATTGAAAAAGCTTGTCAGAAATCCAGCCCGAAGCGAATCCGCCCACGATGCCGCCTAGACATAAAAGAAGACCCCATTTTTGTGCGAAAAGCTCAGCCCCAATTTGTGGGACTTCTTTGGCAAAAATAAAATACCATTGGTAAATTCCGTTACGAATAACTCCAGAAGTGAATTCAATGAGTGCCACTGTGAGTAAAATAGGATTTGTAAAAATCTTTTTAAGAAGTTCGCCGATAGTAAAATCTTTTTCCATTTCGCCAGAAGAAGCATCGTGAGTATCGAAGTCTTCAAAGTTTGCTTCACCCGGAGTATCTTTTAAGAGCCACATATCGATCAGAGCCCAAAAAACTAAAAGAATTGCCGGAATAAAAAACACGAGCCAAACCGCATCGGTCGAACCCGTATCAATTGCAAATACGGTGTGAATTGTTTCTTGTACAAAGTTGAGTGGGTGAGGTGCATGAAGTTTTGCGGCATCCGCAATCGCTTGGCCCCAATCAAATGCAAAGTAGACTCCGACTGAAATGAGAGTTCCGAAGATCGCTCCGAAAACGCCGCGCTCTCTCACGTGAAACCAATAGGCTTTGATTTTAATAATTGAAACCGCTCCGTAACTTTGAAAAAACATATTGAGCGCATACAGACAAGAGTAAACCAAAACCATATGAGTCTTGATCTGACCTTTGACGTACATGAAAGTTACAAGTCCAAGAGCGACGTTGGCGAGGCTTGCTCCGAGAGCTGCAATGACGATGCCTTTTTTGCCGCCGATTTTATCGACAAGAGGACCATTGAGTAAAAACGAGAGGCCGTAAATTGTGGTTCCGATTCCGAAAATAATTCCGAAATCTTCCTTGCTCATCATGACGCCTAATGCGTTTTTTGAGACATTGAGATTGTACCTCGCCATATATAAAAACGCGTAGGTCATACCCATTGGGAACCAGTTCACAAATCGACGGAGCATGAATTTTTGGCTATGCTTCATTGGGTTTGTTTTGAAGTACAAAGCGACGACAGCAAAAAGTGCCAAGAGAACGATCAGAACATCCATAAAGTCCCTCCGAAAATCCTAATGAAGATTTCTTAATAGAGGACGTAGTCTTTAGCAAGCCAGGAGTGTGTTTTAGGTATTGTTTTTAGGGCCATTTCGTCAATTTTATCTGGACAGGGACTTAAGATTTCGTCAATGTGGGTTGGATATTTCAAAACTGGGAGTTTGACACTTGAAACTTTACCGCCACTACAAAAATAAGCCCTATAAATACTTAGGCATTGCGAAACACAGTGAAACTCTCGAAGAAGTAGTTCTTTACGAAACTCTTTATGAAAATGAACTTGGCAAATTGTGGGTGAGACCTCGCAAAATGTTTGAAGAAGACATTCAGTTAAATGGCAAGGCTCAAGCGCGATTCGCAAAAATTCCGTTAGAGGTTAAGACCTTAGAGAAGATCTCAAGCGAAGATTTATTTGAACTCAAGCCTTTGTTTGAGAGCGTTTTTAACGATTGGGATCAGATTCGTCTCGCGGTAGATTTAAAAGAACGTAGTTCGATTCATCTCCAAAAAGCTTATATCGACGACACTTTGGTTGCGTTTCAAATTGGTTACGAACATTCCCTTGAGACCTTTTTTTCTTGGCTCGGCGCCGTAAAACCTGAGTTTCGCAATCTTGGAATCGCAAGCGATCTGATGCACAGGCAACAGGAGTGGTGCCGTGCGCGTGGCTATAAAAAAGTGCAGATGGAGATTCCCAATTACCGTAAAGAAATGTTGGTTCTGAATCTTAAGACCGGCTTTGAATTTACGGGCGTAAAAAATGATATCAAGGACGGCCTCAATCTGATTATGGAGAAAAAACTCCGCTAATCAATCAAACTTGTTCAATCTTTGTTGATTCCGGGGCCTTAAAAAGATTGCTCGTCTTTATAAAAAAATTGTGCTTGAATCGCGCCATGAAAAATCAATCTGGTATTGAGGTCACTCAAAATATGCATCCAAAAGCAAAGCCACCAGCGAAAGATCTGGGCTTTGGTAAATATTTTTCGGATCACATGTTCCTAGCTCGTTATACGAAAAGCGCGGGCTGGCATGGTGCCGAAATCACTCCCTATCAAAAACTTTCTATCGAACCTGGGGCATCCTCACTGCACTACGGCCAGGCCTTGTTTGAAGGAATGAAAGCTTTTAGACAAACGAGTGGCGACTGCGTTTTGTTTCGCCCTGAATTTAACTGGAAAAGACTTTGTGACGGAGCTGAACGTCTTTGCATGCAAGCTCCTCCAAAGGACATGATGCTCGATGGAATTCGCGAGCTCGTCCGAATTGATCGCGATTGGATTCCCTCTGAGCGAGGCGCATCTTTGTATATTCGTCCGACGCTCATTGGGACTGAGTCTTTCTTAGGAGTTCGCCCCGCTGAAGAATTTTTATTTTTTGTCATTTGCTCGCCGGTTTCCTCTTATTACGCAGAAGGATCGGCACCCATTAAGATTTGGGTTGAAGAAAATTACATTCGCGCAGCCCCGGGTGGCTTGGGTGCAACCAAAGCTGGCGCAAACTACGCGGCCAGCCTTAAAGCTGCTCTCGAAGCAAAAAAGAAAAACTTCGCACAAGTATTATGGCTCGATGTCACTCACACTTACATTGAAGAAGTCGGCACGATGAACGTATTCTTCGTTTTAGGTGATGAGGTCGTAACACCAAGTCTTGACGGCTCGATTTTGCCTGGTGGAGTCCGTGACTGCGTCAAAACTCTCGTCCAAAAGTATGGAATGAAATTGAGTGAAAGAAAAATAACTTTAGCTGAAATCATCGAAGGCCACAAATCAGGGAAACTCAAAGAAGCTTTCGGAACGGGAACAGCTGCCATCATTTCTCCCGTTGGAGAGTTCGCATCAAGTAAATTTCAAATGAAAATCAATGACGGAGTAAAAGGCCCACTCGCAACGCGCTTATTTGACGAGATCACCGCGATTCAGTACGGCGATCAGCCGGACCGTTTTGAATGGATTGAAAAGCTTTAGAAAGTACCTCGTAACATTTCGCAATTCGGTGTCCCAAGCTTTTGGCTGGGGATTTCATCAGTCCGAGGTCTACTGGCAGCGGCCAGCGGTTGGCAGTTTTTCAGTTTCAGTCTCAGTTAGCAGACGTCAGTGCAGAAATCAGGGATCAGGGGCTGGCAAACTGATACCTGTTAACAGTTACAGTATCAGGCAAGCCGACAGCAGACTGTAAACCGAGACTGAGACTGAAAAACTGCAGGCGGCGGACTGCTGCCCGTAGACTGTAACAGTCACTTCTAAGTATTTCCTTCAAGCCCATTTTCAATCGCCTGAATCGTATCTTGAGCAAGCTTCATCGAAGCGGGTGCTACAAAAATGGTATCATCTCCTGCAATTGTTCCCAAAATTCCCGCAGGCTTAGTTTGATCCAAAAAGCGCGCGACTAAACTTGCTGAGCCAGGGGTTGTATGAATCACAATCATCGCACCATTGTGTTGAATGTCGAGCATCAGCCCTCTTAAGCCCGTTGAATAACTCGCAGCTGTTGACTCGGGCGAGTTACCTTCAGTCGGAAGGCGATACACAGTTCGACCGGATTGATCGATGGCTTTGACGGCGCCGATTTTGCGGAGATCTCGTGAGATCGTACTTTGGGTAACGTCAAAACGTCTTTTATAAAGTTCGATTGCGAGTTCTTCCTGAGTTGAAGCATCTCCCTCACTGAGGAGATCCTTCAAGGCAGAGAGACGCGTTTTAGAGACGGAGGTTGGCACTTGTGCCACGAGAGTCCTCCGTTGTTTTTTTCAAAGTTTTGCGTGGCCGGGCCGTTTCAAAAAGTCCAAGAAGAAGGGCTTTTTGTGCGTGCAAACGATTTTCGGCTTGTTGAAAGAGAACTGAGTGTTCGTGCTCAGCCATTTCATTTGAAATTTCAAGGCCGCGAATCATTGGCAAACAATGCATAACAATGGCACCTGGCTTTGCATGCGAGTAAAGTTCTAAATTGAGCTGATAGTCTTTAAAAGCTTCAAGACGCGCTTCATTTTCTTCTTCAAAACCCATGCTTGTCCAAACATCGGTGTAAAGTGCGTTCACGCCTTTTACAGCATCTTTCGGGCTAGAGAATTTTTTAATTTTTGCGCCACCTAGGCTTGCTCTTAGATGGGCACGACCAAGAATTTCTTCGTCAGGCCCAAAACCTTTTGGACAAGCATAATGAACGTCGATTCCAAGATAAGGAGCCATTAACAAGAGCGAGTGTAAGACATTATTTCCATCACCGATGTAGGCAAGCTTTAAGCCTTTCAGTTTTGAAAACTTTTGCTTGAGAGTGAGGATGTCGGCAAGCGCTTGGCAAGGATGATGCGAATCCGACAAACCATTAATGACCGGAATTCTTGAGTGAACAACCATTCGGTCTAAATATTCGTGGTCAAATGTACGAATCATCACTCCGTGAACCATGCCCTGAAGAACACGGATGGCATCCTCAGGTTCTTCGTTTTTTTTCTGGCTCCCTTGAATTTCGAGGACAACGCCGCCAAGCTCAGAAATTCCGACGGTGAAACTTAGTCGCGTGCGAAGCGAAGGCTTGTCAAAAATGAGGGCGATCGTTTTTGAATTTAAAATATTGTAAGTCTGAGTGCCACGGGTCAAACGCATCTGCTCAGCGGTTTCGATGAGAGAAATCAGCTCGCTTTGCGTGAGCTCCTCGCCTGTAAGGAAATGTTTATTCTTAAACGCTAGCATGACTCGCAACCTTTTCTGGTTGAGTGCGTTTTTGATCGATCTTTTGAAAAATTCTTTCATTGAGGCACCAAGTGCCGAGACGATCATTGTAAAGTGCATCGACACAATCGGAAGCACTCATCACTCTCACACTTTGAACGCCATGCTCAAGAGCATGAAGAATTGTAAGTGCTTTGGTGTACATTCCGCCAGTGACGACTTCTTCATGAACAAGTTGCTCAAGCTGTGCTTGTGAAATATCTTTGATTGGCATTTTGCGAGCGTCTAAAATTCCTTTTTGATCTGTTAGGAAAATCATTTGCTGAACTTTCAACGCAGATGCCAAGCGTGAGGCAGCCCAGTCGGCATTGACGTTAAATGATTCTCCCATTGCGTTTGTACCAAGAGGTGCAATAACTGGGATTGGTGAATGAGGCATTGAAAGAAGATCTTCGATCCAACGTGAATTCACTTGGTCAACGACGCCGACGAGACCAAGTTCAGGGCTTGCTTGTGAGCAAAGAAGAGTGGGGCCATCGACTCCTGAAAACCCAAGAGAGAAGAGCCCTCGTGAGTTTAAGTATTTTACGATTTGAGGATTGATCGAGCCGCTCAAAACCATTTCGATGACTTCCATCATCTCAGGAGTTGTAACTCTTTGGCCTTTGACGAAGTTCCAGGTCATATTTCGGCGAGTGAGTTCGGCGTTGATTGCGGGACCTCCGCCATGAACGAGAATCACTTGATAACCGAGGTTACGATATTGCTCCAGGCAATTTGCAAGCTTTGTTAAAACATTTGCATCACCAAGAGATGCGCCGCCAAGTTTAATGAGAATTCTTTTGGTGCTCATGAATACTCCGTATTGATTTCGACATATTTTTTAGACAGATCACAACCCCAGGCTGTGGCAAATTCAGAACCAGAATGCAAATCAATATCAATTTGAATTTTAGATTGCTTAAGTAGAGTTTTCACTTGAGCACGATCAAAATTTTGAGGAGCACCTTGCGAAAACAAAACTTGCCCCTGAATTTTAAGGGTCATTTTATCAAGTGCCGCGGCTGGAACTCTCTCCGCTCCAAGTCTTGCTAATATACGTCCCCAGTTTGGATCTTCGCCGTGCATAGCTGTTTTAACAAGAGGAGACATCGTCACACCACGAGCTGCATTTCGAGCGAGTTCTTTTGATGGACTGCCGGTGATTGCAACTTCAATGAGTTTTCCGGCACCTTCTCCATCAGCTGCGATTGACTGAGCGAGATATTTTGAGATCTTAACGAGTTCAGCTTTAAAAATTTGAAAATCTGAATCATTTTTAAGTTCAACACCTGACTCACCACTTGCCATCAAGAAGTTGCAATCGTTTGTCGAAGAGTCGCCATCAACACTAATCATATTAAAGCTATCGTTAGTTGCGTCTTTCAACATCGTGTGTGCGACGTCTTTTGACATTTTCAAATCGGTGAGGAGATATCCCAACATGGTCGCCATATTAGGATGGATCATGCCTGAACCTTTGCAAATGCCTGTAATGCGAACTGTACCTGTCGATAAGGTCACAACGCTTGTTACAGTTTTTGGCACGAGGTCGGTCGTTAAAATCGCAACGGCAAAATTTTCAGCGATTTCAGTCGCGCGATCAACAAGTTCAGGAATTGCTTCACAAATTTTATCAACTTGCATCTGAACGCCAATGACGCCGGTACTTGCGACCAAAATTTGATCGTTCGAGATTTCAAGTTTCTTTGCGAGGCATTCAACCATTTGCAAGTTGGTTTTAACGCCCTCGGCACCAGTTGCTGCATTTGCTTGGCCTGAATTTGTGATGATTGCACGAACTTTGTCTGAAGGAAGCAAAGCTTGTGAATACAAAACAGGCGCAGCTTTGCACTCATTCAAAGTGAACACACCTGCCGCGACACAATCTTTTTCAGTATAAATGAGACCCACATCAGGACGGTACCGACGCACGCCACTGTTCACGCCGCTAGCGAAAAATCCAAGTGGTAAAATAGTGCGATGGAGTCCGGGACCTGGGGTCATAATTGTGCCTCATGACTTTTTGGTAGAGGTTTTTGAACATTCGTTTCAGGAATTAAAGAAAATTCTAAAGGAAGTCCCATCAACGCATTGAGATTTTCAATGGCTTGAGAGGCCGCACCCTTCATGAGATTGTCAATGCATGAGAAGATATAGAGTTTAGTTCCGACAAGTTCATAAGAGATATGCGTGAAGGGAGTACCGACAACTTTTTTAAGCTGTGCGTACTGAGAAATGTTTGAAGAGAAATGAACGAGCTTATAATTTTCGTATTCAGTCTGATAAGCTTTTTCAATAAGCTTCAAGTCTTCAGTTAACGAATTGAGATAAATGCCCGCAATGATTCCTTTTGATGTTCCAAGTAAGCTCGTTGAAAAATGCGGATCAATGCTAACGCCTGAGTAGGTTTCGATGCTTTCAAGAATTTCAGGTGTGTGCTGGTGACGACCCACTCGGTAAGGAAGACATTCTCCAACAACTTCACTAAAAAGCAAATTTTCTTGGGCTTTTCTGCCAGCGCCTGAAGTTCCAGATTTTGCATCGATCACGATATTCTTTGAATCAACCAGTTGATGTTTGAGAAGTGGAATCAGCGCGAGTGCAATTGCCGTCGCATAACAGCCCGGATTTGAAATGAGAGAGCTCTGAGGTTTTTGGGCAAATGCCTGTAGACCATAATGAGCTGAATTTAAAAGCTCAGGTTGCGAATGGGCAAAGCCATACCATTTTTGATAATCATTTTTTTTGAGTCTAAATGCTCCACTTAAATCGATTACCTTGCGACCTTGTTTGATTAATTGAGGTACTAGCTTGAGTGATGCCTCAGCTGGCGTTGCTAAAAAAACGACATCGGTAAAATGTTTTAAAATATCAGATTCAGGAAGGCACTTAACCTGAGAAAGTCTTATGTCGATCAAATCATCTGACAAATTAAAATCAGTTGTTGCATAGGCGGAGTCTAACTGAATGAAAGGGTGATTTAAGAGGAGTTTGATGAGCTCAAGCCCTGCATAACCTCTCGCGCCAACCACCGCGGCGGTCAAAAGAGAGGTAGATTTGAATGTCGAATCTGCTAAATAATTATGCATATTGAGTGCATAATTATGGATAAATATGCACTTGTCAAATTTTAATTGCTTATAAAGCCGCTTTATTGCATAAATATTCATCTCGAGACTTTCTAGGCCGAATTATGCAGGTCTTAAAGCACTTAAGAGACAGATACATCTATATGAAAGGATGATTTCAAGATGGCAAATTCTCAAGACAAGGTTTTGTTAGTTTATAGTGGGGGACTCGATACCTCTATTTGTATTCCGCTGATGCGTGAGGAGTACGGATATAAAGAAGTCATCACCGTTACTATAGACGTTGGCCAAGAGAAGTCCGATATTTTGCAGGCGCAAGAGAAAGCAAAAATCATGGGAACGACTCATTTTACAGTTGATGCCAAAGAAGAATTTGTTGAAAAATTTTGTTGGCCTGCAGTTAAAGCTAATGGAGACTATCAAGGTTACCCAATGTCGACGTCTATTGCGCGTCCACTGATTGCGGCAAAGGCTGCAGAGGTTGCAAAAGAGCACGGAGTCAAATCTTTTGCTCACGGTTGTACCGGCAAAGGAAACGATCAATACCGTATCGAATACGGTATTCGCATGATGTTACCAGATGTCACAATTCATGCGCCGGTTCGCGAGCGTAATATGACCAGATCTTGGGAAATCGAATACGCCAAGCAAAAAAATGTTCCCATACAGCAGTCTCTTAATAAAATTTGGTCGATAGATGAAAATCTATGGGGCCGCTCAATCGAAGGCGGAAGACTGGAAGAGCCAGATTTTGCTCCACCAGAAGAAATCTTTCAGTGGACGAAATCGGCTGAGCTCGCAAATGCGACACCTACTCAGGTCAAAATCGAATTTAAAGCAGGCGTACCTGTTGCAATTGATGGCGTGAAAATGTCTCCGGCAAAACTTGTGATGAAAATGAATGAGCTCGCAGGAGCAAATGGTGTTGGTCGCATCGACATCATGGAAGATCGCATGATGGGACTTAAGGTTCGTGAGAACTACGAATGCCCAGGTGCCACCGTATTTTTGAAAGCCCATAAAGCTCTTGAGAATTTAGTCCTTACTCGTGAAGAAATCCGCTTTAAAGCTCTTGTCGATCAAGAATGGAGCAAGCTTGCCTATGAAGGTCTTTGGTGGGATCCGTTCAAAACAGATCTTGAGTGTTTTATTGATTCAACTCAGAAGCGTGTGACAGGCGAAGTGAGCTTAAAACTTTATAAAGGAACTGCTACAATTACAGGTCGAAGTTCTCATTGGGCACTTTATTCAGAGGATCTCGCATCTTTTGATACGACGACATTTGACCAGCGTGAAAGCACAGGCGCAGTTAAAAACTTTGGCTTGCAGCCGCGCATGTTCTTTAAGCTTTTAGAGAAAAACCAAAAGGAATTGTAATGTCTCTTTGGGGTGGACGATTCGAAAAAGAAACAGCCGATGAAGTTAAGAAATTTTCGTCATCAATCGATATTGACAGCAAACTTGCCGCTGTTGACATTCAGTCGTCTATTGCTCACGCCGCGATGTTAGGTCGACAAAAGATTATTGCTCAAAGTGACGCCGAAAAAATAATTTCAGGACTTCGTGAAATTGATTCCGAAATTAAATCAGGCAATTGGACTTTTGATCCAAATGCTGAGGATATTCATGGTGAAATTGAACGAAGACTTTTTGAGAAAGTGGGAGAGGCCGCGAAACGCGTTCACACAGCCAGAAGCAGGAACGATCAGATCGCGACCGATACACGCCTCTTCTTAATAGAAAAAGTTCAAGAAATTGGTGGGTTCATAAAGGCCGTTCAGCAAGAGTTACTGGCCCAAGCAAAAGAACATACCGAAACTTTGCTGCCGGGAATGACTCACTTTCAGCATGCGCAGCCTATCAGCCTTGCGCAGCACTTGCTTGCCTATTTTTGGATGTTTGATCGTGATTTTGAAAGACTGAACGACAGTCAGAAGCGCATTTCTTCGATGCCGCTGGGTTCAGCTGCTCTTGCAGGAACTGGATTTCCAATTGATCGCAAATTTACTGCCAGTGAACTTAATTTTGAGAAAGTTTCTGAAAATAGTCTGGACGCGGTTTCAGATCGCGATTTCGTAATTGAATTTTTATCAGATGCTGCCATCGGAATGATGCATCTCTCCCGCTTTTGTGAGGAGCTGATTATTTGGAGCTCTCCTGAATTTGCTTTTGTCGAACTCGGAGATGAAGTCACGACCGGCTCATCCATCATGCCACAGAAGAAAAATCCAGATGTCGCAGAACTCATTCGAGGAAGAGTCGGACGAGTTTATGGTTCTCTGATGGGAGCGCTCACCATGATGAAGTCACTCCCGTTAAGTTACAATCGCGATATGCAAGAAGATAAATTTCATCTCTTTGAAGGAATCGAAACTTGGACCTCGTGTTTAAAGCTCATGCATTTAATGTTGACCAAAGCTTCTTGGAATAAAGAGAGAATGAAGGCCTCATTGAAGGCAGACTTTTCAAATGCGACTGATCTTGCTGATGATCTCGTACAAAAAGGAATGAGCTTTCGCGAAGCTCACGAAGTGGTAGGCCATCTTGTCCAAAAATGTATTAGGCTCGCAATTGGTTTAGAAGATCTGAGCCTCATACAACTTCAAGAAGCACACAAACTTTTTGATCAAAAGAGTCTTGAGAAGCTCAGTCATACTGCCGTTATGAATGCCAGGACTTCTGAGGGCGGGACATCGCCTGCAGCGGTCCGACAGCAGATTGCTAAGGCGGAGCTAAGGGCACCACTTAAGTTTTAGCAGCTAGGCTTAAGGGTCTGCCGTTCGCTAGCGGTTCGTGTATTCAATCCCTTAAGCTTTCAGTTGCGACTTACTTTTTCAAAGACTAGAATGAAGAGAGTTCCCGTAAATCTGTGTCTCGTTTTGAGATGATGAGGTTATACTCCGCTTGCACACTTTGAAAATCTCCATTTTATTTTTTGTATTTCTAAGTTTGGTGCCGCTCTTTTCTAATTGCAGTTCGGGAGGTGCCGGAGGTGGTGTTGCGCCAAGTGCTCCAAGTGCGCCAATTGCAGAATCTGTTTCATTAAATTTAGATTTGGCCTCTCAGAGTTTTGATGCAGGGAACTTGGGTGTTTTTCAGTCTTCCAATTATTATCCTGGCATTCGCACGAATGCAGGCCATGCTCTTTATTTGCAGGAGTTTCCAAATCACAATTTTATTCGGGTCAACGCATTTGATTGGGCTGTTGTATTAAGCGACGCATGTGTCCCGAATGCGGATTATTCAAATTGTATCACTCAATTTAGAAATGCTTTAGAAACCAATCGCAGTTATATTAATGATCTTGTTACGACCAATAAAACTAAAAACCTTGTTATCGATATTTTTCGAACTCCAACTTGGCTGAGTATACATCCGGATTCGGCTGTGGCTTGCGGCGGAGGAAACCTCGGTCAGAGCTATCGGCCAAAAGATTACGGCGTGTGGCAACAGATGTTAGCTGTCACGATTGTGTTTATGAAAAGCTTTGAAGCTCTTCCAAATGGGCCGCAGATATCCTACCAGTTTTGGAATGAACCTGATCTTGCGTGTAATTGGCAAGAAGGTACCGCGCAGTTTTTGCAGCTCTATTCTCAGACGATGCCGTTTATCCATGCGTCGCATTCTACTGCAAAAGTAGGTGGAACAAATTTAGGGGGATGGAATGGCCGCATTAGCCTCGATGGTGCAACTCGAACCAAGAATTTGAATTTTGACCTGCTTCAGT
>JAYUEB010000477.1:0-12954 GCA_043739525.1 Bdellovibrionales bacterium | reverse complement strand
TGTTTTAGCTGATGCCGAGCTTGATTTGATTTCAAGTCACATCAAAGATCGAGCTGCTGGCCAATCCGGAGGCAAAGCTGGAGAAAAATCCGAAGTTTCAATTGAGTTGAATGACTCAAAAACCGAAGTTGTCTCAGGCCACAAACAAAAGCTTGCGCCCAAAACTCAATTGAGATTTTCATCAGGTGGCGGTGGCGGCTGGGGCGAAGAAAAAGTCGAAGAGGATTAAAAGTACCTCGTAGCTTTTCGCAATTCAGCGCGGCAGTCCCCGGGCGGCGGTTTGCCAGTCGCAGCGCCAGATATCAGGCATCAGTTTGCCTGCCCCTGAAACTTGCATTTCCTAAGCGTGTGTGGAAGTTACCGAACGACAGCCCAAAGTTTTTTTCAATTCAGCTTCAATTTCTGAGATATGTTCATTGCTGGTCGTTTCCACCAGTAAGTCAATTCGGGTTTCCCTTAGACCTAACTCAGGCGATACACGGTCATGATAAACTTCTAAGATATTCGCTCTGCGTTCAGCAAGAACGTTTGTTAGCCGGCTGAGGTTTCCCGGAAGGTCATCCACAATAACCGAAATTCTTGCTAAACGATGTGCGAGTCTTTGACCGCGCTCAATTACTTTTGAAACAATATTCAAATCGATGTTACCGCCGCACAAAAGGACGCACGAGGTTTTGCCAAGCGGGATTTTTCGCGACATGACAGCTGCTAGGCCAGCTGCCCCTGAGCCTTCGGTTACACTTTTTGACTTTTCTAAAAGAAAAACGATAGCGCGCGCAATTTCGTCATCACTGACTTCAAAAATATCATCTACTAATTTTGAGATATAAGTTTCACACATGAGAGGAGAAGCATTTTTAATCGCGATACCTTCGGCAATCGTTGAAATCTTTTTTGGATTTTTTTCGGTTACTTTTTCATGTTTAAATAACTGACGCATATTGGTTGCTTGATCTGAGACGACGCCATAAACTTTAATACTTGGTTTAAGACTCTTAAGTGCCGTTGCGACTCCACTGATGAGTCCGCCACCGCCTATTGGAATCACAATCGAATCAATTTCTGGAAGTTTTTCGAAAATCTCAAAACCAATTGTTCCCTGGCCTGCGATAATCTTTTCATCTTCAAACGGATGAACAAATGTGTAGGATTTTTCCTTTTCTAACTGAAGAGCGTATTGATATGCTTCATCGTAAACATCGCCAAAAAGAATCACTTCGGCGCCGTAACTTTTTGTCGCATTAATTTTGACGGTTGGAGCCGTCGTTGGCATGACGATGGTTGCTTTAACTCCCGCTTTTTGAGCCGCGAGAGCAACACCTTGAGCATGGTTGCCTGCAGAGCTTGCAACGACTCCGCGTTTTTTTTCTTCGCTGGTTAGCGAATTCATCTTGTTTAAAGCACCGCGAACTTTAAAGCTACCCGTTACTTGTTGATTTTCAAATTTTAAAAATAATTTAGTGTCTTTTACTTCTGCAATTGGAGGCGCAGGTTTTAAAGGTGTTTGGTCGATAAAACTTTTAATGACCTCGCGCGCTTGTTGTATGTCTGAGATGTCGATTCTTTTGAGTTTTTTGATAAAGGCCTCCTAAGGCTAGGTCATCTTACCAATAACTCGTGAACCCGCGAATTGGCAAATAGGATTCTTGGGCTTCAGGACGCGGCTCATTGTCCCAAAGGACAGGAGTCTCCTCATCATTAAAAAAGAGAAATGGAATAAAAATCTTGTGACAGTGCTCGCACTGCTCAAGATCATCTTCTTTGCTCTTTTGAAATGAGAGCTCATTGCAAACATGACAACGCCTAAAGAAAAGCTTGTGAGAAGGTTTCATTCTTCACTCCATATGCCCCAGACTGAGATTTTGAAATGAAAGAGGCAAGCTCTTACAATTTCGCAAATCTCAATTTGCGACGGATAAAATGTCTTCCCCACAGATTTTTTAATGGACCGAATCAGTAGCTGATTCTTTCACACTTAGCCCTTGAAAAGATGGCCGGGAGGCCCTCTTGAAGCCAAACATTACGCCCGCAGATGTTCGCTTCTCACTTAGTTTAAAGGAGTTCGTGGTCGAAATCCAATTTAATTCGATTTCAAATCTGCCACAAATTGGCTCAGTCAAATGAGCTCGAATCTGTTGATGTATCCTAGGAAATGACTAATGACTTAACGCAAAAATTTTCGGCTTACTGGCAGCAATCAGCCGTTCGCAGTCCGACTGTCTCAGTTTCAGATATCAGATATCAGATATCAGATATCCGTTTGCCAGTCCCTCTCCTCAGATTTTAATCACTTGGGAAATCTGAGCTAGGCTTTCTGTTTTGAGTGAAGCTCCGCCTATTAGAAAACCATCGATCTGATCTTCGTTTGATAACTCTAATGCATTTTCGGGTTTCACACTTCCACCGTAAAGAATTGGAGCTGCTTCGGCTAGTGATTCTCCGATGAGTTCGTTTAATGCTTTTCTTAATATGAGATGAGCTTCGCCTGCCTCTTTACTTGTTGCAACTTGGCCGGTTCCGATTGCCCACACGGGCTCGTATGCGATACTGAATTTTTTTTGTGCATCCAAAAGCTTGAGTGAGTTTTTTAATTGTTCTGTTATCACTTGAAAAGTTTTGCCAGATTTTCTTTCATCTAAGCTTTCACCTACACACAACATCGGAGCTAGACCTAAGCCCTGTGCGCTTTTCATTTTTCTAGCGCAGAGGTCGTCCGTCTCAGAAAAAAGTGAACGTCTTTCACTGTGGCCAACGAGGCAAACTTGAGCTCCCATTTCCTTCAGGACCTTTGGCGAGTTCTCTCCAGTAAAAGCGCCTTCGCTTTCGAAGTGAATATTTTGTGCGCCCCAAAAAATATTGGTGCCATTTAGGAGCGCGGCTGCCACAGACAAATTCATCGCAGGTATAAAAAAAACATTTTGAATTTTTGTAGAAAAACTTTTTTGCATCGGCAAAAATTCTTTCAAAAATTTTTCAGTTTCATTTGGGGTTTTGTACATTTTCCAGTTGGCAGCAACGATGAATTGTTGTTTTTTTCGCATGTCTTTCTCCTGTTCTAGACCCTGGTCGTGAACTTTAATTTTTTCAATTTAGTTTCGTTCTGGAACCAGAAGACTGATTCAATCACAAGATTCGAGTTTTATACAAGAAAGTTAATGAGTGTCGCACGTTGGTCTGATACACTACTCCTGGATGTTGATCTGAACTTTGTCGTCAGAGGATCTGGTGAAATGGTTCGGGGTCGCAAATGAGTTTGTCTCATTTGGACTTTAACAAAAAATGGGCAGCAATGAAGTCAAAAGCACCTTTTGCAGGAACTTACATTTACTTTTTGTTGGCTTTTGTTGGCTATGTCACTGCTGATCTTGCAATTTTATCTTTTCGGGATCAAATGATTCCATCGAAAGGTCCTCCTCCCGCACGCATGAAGGCCCGATCAAGTGGGGTCGGTTCAGACCTAGCTTCGTACAATATCATCACCCAAAAAAATATTTTTAATTCAGATGGTAAGATTTCAGAAGCACTTGGTTCTGACCCCAATGCAAAAGGGCCAGCTGATGCTCCGCCCGTTTTATCGAGCTTACCTCTTGCTCTCGTCGGAACTCTTGTCCATGCAGACCCGACCCGTTCAATTGCAACCATTACGCTCAAAAACAAAAATGAAAATCAAAGCTTTGCTATCGACGATGAGATCGAGGGGATGGCCAAGATCATGCACGTTGATCGCAACAAAGTCATTTTCCGCAATCTTTCGATTGGTCGTCTTGAGTATATCGAGATCAAACAAGATTCAAAACTTAACTTTGGAATGAGCAAAGCAAGCGTCACCGGTGAAGTCGTTCATGAATCCGATACAGATATGTCGATTAAACGTACTGACGTTGATCGCCTCACAAATAATCTATCTGATATCTTACAACAAGCGCGAGCGGTTCCGCATTTTAAAAACGGCGCTGTTGATGGATTCACAATTGTGGATCTTCAAAAAGGAAGCATTTTTGATAAGCTGGGCATTCATCCTCAAGACATCGTCAAAGCCGCAAATGGTGAAGCGATCGATAGCGCTAGCAAAGCACTTGAACTTTACAATACGTTGAAGACTGCTAACTCGATTCGCCTTGACGTTGAACGCGACGGACGAACCGAAACTCTCAATTATACGATTCAATAATTTTTTTTGTTTTGCGAACCAAGGAAGGTACACATCATGAAATTACATAACACTTTAAAGTTGGCACGAGCTCTGACTTTAGCTTTAGCCCTCGTGCAATCGACTGGCGTCAAGAAAGTTTTTGCCCAGGCGCCGAGTGATATTGATCGACTTTTTGATGACGAAGATGATGAAGCTCCGGGACAACAGCCTCAAGGAGGCAGAGCTCAAACTCCCCCTCCTCCACCAGTTCAGCAACAACAGCAAACTCAACAACCCGAAATGGGCGCGGGGGCGGCAGGATTTCCAGCAGATAATACTCCTCGCGGCAACATGCCTAGCAATTTGAGTTCAAAATCAAATACTGGAAAGAAACCTGCTCCCGTAGCGCCACCAATTCAAGCTTTAAACAAAAAGCCAATTAAAGATGCCGCAATTGAAGAGATCACGAACGAAAATTATCCTGACGAGATCGAAAGCTTCGACTATCCAAACGCTGAAATTACAGACGTTATTAAAGCAATCAGCGACTTGACTGGTAAAAACTTTATTATCGATTCGACGGTTCACGGAAAGATCAGCATCGTAGCTCCAAGTAAAGTGACAGTTGCCGAAGCCTATAAAGCATTCTTAGCGGCACTTGCTGCTAACGGCTTCACGGTTGTACCTTACGGAAAATTTTTAAAAGTGAAGAGCTCAAAACTTGCTCGTAACGATAGCGTCCCAACTTATTCCGGCTCTTACTATCCGACCTCTGATGTGTTTGTTACAAAAATTATTCATTTAAAACATATTTCGGCCGACGATGTAAAAAAGAATCTTGGTGTACTTCAAACTCGGGATGGTGACGTAAACGCCTACGGTCCAACAAACTCTTTGATCATCAATGACTACGGTTCAAACGTAGACAAGATCACAAAAATTATCGATGAGCTTGATAAACCTGGTTTTGACGAACAGTTAGTGGTGCTCCCGGTAAAGTACGCCAAAGCAAAAGAACTCGCTGATTTGATCAACGCGATCATCAACAAAGATCCAACAAAAGGTGCGCAAACTGGCGGATTTGGAGTTCCAAGATATCGTGGTAACGGTATCCCAGGACAAACTGGTGGGAGTACTGAAAACTTATCTCTCGTTATGCCAGATGAGCGCACGGGCGCATTGATCGTGGTTGGTAACAAAGCCGGCGTTGATAAAGTTCGCGCGCTCGTTCGTAAATTAGATTACAAATTGGATCCGAGCGAAGCTGGCGTTTATGTATACTTCGTCCGCTACGGAGAATCTGAAAAAATCGCACAAACGCTCAGTGGTGTAGCCGCCGTGAGCGGCACCTCTGGTTCTGCACCTGCCGCTCAGCCAGGCGGTTTCGGCGGATTTACTCCACCTGCTGCCTCTAAGCCCTCTGGAAATAGTATCTTTGGCGGAGACGTTAAAATTTCTCCAGACAAAGCAAACAACTCTCTGGTTATCACTGCAAGTAAGGTCGACTATGAAATCATCAAAAGAATTTTAGCAAAAGTCGACGTCCCTCGCGATCAAGTTTTTGTTGAAGCGATCATTATGGAGATGAATGCAACGAAAGCAAATACCTGGGATTCAAATATCGTTAAGTTTCAAGAAGGTGTTACCGATGCCAGTGGTGTTCCTGTCGCAGGTCCAGCACGTGTCGGCTACACCGGTGGACATCTTGGATCCTTAATTGATCCGACTCAAGGTGGAGCGATTTTAGGTTTTGGTGCTGGCCAAACTTTGAACCTGACTCTGAACAGTCAGACTTTTCGCATTCAATCACTCTTAGCACTCGTCAGTTTTCTGCAATCGCAAACTGAAGCAAACATTCTTTCCACACCTCAAGTTTTAGCACTCGATAACGAAGATGCCACTATCGAGGTCGGTTCCCGAATTCCAATTAGTCAAACAATTTCAACAACGGCAAACGGTCAGTCGACTCAAGCTCCAAATTTAGAAGACGTCAATATTTCTCTAAAAATTACTCCGCACATTTCTCCGGATTCAGACCAAGTACGAATGAAACTTGTTCAAGAAGTGAAGCAGCCTACAAATGAGCAAGTGCAATCGGCGGCTCTCGCAGCATCGACGACTGTCATCGCCAAACGTAAAATTGATACCAACATCGTTGTGAACAGTGGCGATACGGCAGTTCTCGGAGGATTGATCCAAGATAAAGATACGAGTATTGAGGCAAAAGTTCCGATACTTGGTGACTTGCCAATTATTGGATGGTTGTTTAAAACTGTTTCGGTCCAGAAAAATAAATTAAACCTTGTGGTCTTTATCACACCAAAGATTTTGCGTAACTCAAAAGACAATCACGATATCTTAAATAATAAAGCGCAAAACCGAATCGAATGGATCAAAAAGAACTTTAACGGTCGCGATCCATACGGAAAAGTAATTGAAGATTTGCCACACGCAGAAGTTGAAGAGTCGCAAGAGCGCACAAAACGAAACGACTAAGCGGAGACAGATATGGCTACGCCGCAAATTGAGAGTATCATTTTAAAGAGCACCTCGATCACGAGTGAGCAGTTAACTGCTTTGCTCGCACTCAACATTGACCAAGGCGATACTCTCGGCGAATTTCTGAGCAAAAAAGAGACGACCAGTGCGGACGAAATCATTTCTGAAATTTGCTCAAGACTTGGTATTCAATACGTCAAAGATATTCCGGTAAACGATATTCCTGTCGATCTGATCCGACACATTCCGATCAATTTAGCTAAGAAATTTGAGGTTCTGCCGTTTAAAGAAGATCAAGACCAGGTCTTTGTTCTCACGACAAATCCACTCAATAGTAAAATTATGGATGATTTGCGAGTTATGTTTAAAAAACGTATCCGCATCATCATGACGTCTAAAATTAAACTCTTAGATGCAATCAATAAGGTATATGAAAAAAGTACGGCAGCTCTTCAAGGCCTCGATGAAATTGAAGAAGAAGACTACGATCTCGACGAACCAATTGTCGATCTTTTAGAGAGCGGCGAAGATGATGCACCGGTCATTCGACTGGTGAACACCCTCTTGTTTCGTGCCGTAAAAGAGAAAGCATCCGATATTCATATCGAACCTTTCGAAAAAGACATGGTTGTGCGCTTTCGAGTGGATGGTTTGTTATTTGATATTTTCAAACCACCTAAAAAGCTCCAAAACGCGATTACCTCGAGAATTAAAGTTATGGGCAACCTCAACATCGCCGAAAAACGACTCCCACAGGATGGTCGAATTCCGCTGAAAGTTGGCGGCAAAGACATCGATGTGCGTTTGAGTTCTGTCCCGACTTCATTTGGGGAAAGACTTGTCATGCGTCTGCAAGATAGATCGAATGTCGTCTTGCACCTTGAGCAGCTTGGCTTCAGCGAAGACTCGCTTAACAAAATGAACAACGATTTACTCTTAAGAACCTACGGGATTATTCTCGTTACTGGACCTACAGGTTCGGGAAAGTCGACGACACTCTACGCAAGCTTAAATAAAATTAACAACGTTGCGACCAATATCATTACGGTTGAAGACCCTGTCGAGCAAAGGATTCACGGCATTGGCCAAATTCAAGTGAATTCAAAAATTGGCCTCACTTTCGCAGCTGGGCTAAGAGCTATTCTTCGTCAAGATCCTAACGTCATCATGATTGGGGAGATTCGTGACTTAGAAACGGCCGAAATTGCGATCAACGCATCTCTGACAGGTCACTTAGTGCTTTCGACGATTCACACGAACGATTCTGCCGGCGTATTTCCGCGATTGACAGATATGGGTTGCGAGCCATTTCTTGTTGCCACTTCACTCTTAGGTGTTATTGCCCAACGTCTCGTACGCGTTCTCTGCCCGCATTGTAAGGCTCCGCATACAGCGAGTGATACCGAGCTCAATTCAATCGGCCTCACACGTGCCCAAGCGCAAACAGGACGTATCTTCAAAAATACCGGCTGTGAACATTGCAATCATAAGGGCTATCTGGGGCGAACGATCATTCAAGAGCTCATGATGATCAATGAAGAGATCAGACATCTCATTATGATAAAAAAAGATGGTGGTGCGATTAAAAAACAAGCCATCGCCGATGGAATGAGAACCTTCCGAGATCATGGAATTCAAAAAATTCTTCAAGGGATTACAACGATCGAAGAAGTCTTAGCAAATACTCAAGTGGATTTATAAAAAAGGACATAAGTACTCATGCCTATTTTTGAATATCGCGGTCTCACTAAGGCCGGTAAAAATATTCGCAATACGATTGATGCTGAGAATCTCCGGACAGCTCGCGCGAAATTAAAAAAAGATGGAATTTTTGTTGTTGAGCTCAAAGACAAGGGTAAAGAACAGGCAAAAAATAAAAAGAAATCAGGATCCGGCAAAAAAATTAGTATCGATGAACTCTCAATGATGACGAGACAATTGTCGACGCTGATCCGAGCAAAAATTCCGCTCGTTGAGTCTCTCGCTGCGGTCAGTGACCAGGTAGAAAACGAAACATTAAAAGAGGCGACCGCTGACATTAAGAATATGGTCAACGAAGGCTCAACATTTTATAAGGCTCTTTCAAAATATCCTAAATTGTTTGACCATATTTACGTGACGATGTGCGAAGCGGGAGAAGCTACCGGAAATCTCGACGTCATCTTAGTGCGCCTTGCCGAATTCAAAGAAGCTCAAAATGAGCTGAACTCAAAAATTAAATCGGCAATTCTCTACCCTGCAATTATGTTTATTTTTACACTTGCGATGCTGGCAGTTATTTTTATTTTCGTTATTCCAAAACTCACTTCGATATTTGAAAGTGCCGAAATGGAACTGCCCTGGTACACACTTGCAGTCATTGGCTTCAGCAGCATTCTCGTAAATTATTGGTATTTTATTTTAGCAATTTTGATTGGGGCCTATGGCTCATTTCAAACCTGGAAAGTTTCAGAAAATGGCTCTAAAACTTACGACGCCATTTTATTAAAAATTCCGGTCATTGGCAAGCTCGTGAGACTTGTTGCTGTTTCGAGATTCACTCGAACTCTCGCGACTCTTCTGCAGGGCGGAGTACCGATGCTTTCGGCCATGGACATCGTATCAAACGTGGTTGGAAACCATGTTCTCGCTGTCGCAATTATTCAGGCACGCGATAATATTTCTGAGGGAGAATCCATCGCGGGACCACTTAAGAGATCTGAGCAATTTCCTCCGATTGTTACACATATGATTAACATTGGAGAGAAAACTGGCGAGTTAGAAAATATGCTAACGCAGGTCAGCGACTCATATGATTTTCAAGTCAAAACACAAGTTCAAGGTTTAACGTCCTTGCTCGAACCCATCATGATCATTATGATGGGTCTAGTAATTGGTGTGATCGTATTTTCAATCATGCTCCCAATGTTTGATATGGCAAATTTGGGAGGGCAGGGTTAAAAATAGAGTTAAAAGTATCACGCTATCAATATTAAATTTTGAGGACTCGTATGAAAAGAAATAGAATGTCGCAATTTGGTTTTACATTGATCGAGATCATGATCGTACTTGTGATTTTGGGCGGCCTTATGGCCATCCTCGGTTCGAAAATGGTTGGCGCTCTCAATAAAGCGAGAGCAAAAGAAGCCTACATTCAAATCAAAGAAATTTCAAAACAGCTCGATCAATATAATATCGATTGCACTCAATACCCAACCACTGATCAGGGACTTCAGGCCCTGACTCAAAATCCAGGAACAGAAGCTTGCGCAAATTGGGGACCAGAGCCGTATCTTAAGAGCGTTCCGAAAGATCCTTGGCAGACTCCCTATGCTTATGAGTCGGATGGAGCAAAATTCTTACTCAAGTCCTACGGCAAAGATAGAAAGCCGGGCGGTACGGGATATGACCGCGATATTACTTCTGAAGACGACGATCAGAATAAACCACAGTAATTTAATCCCCTCTGCGGGAGCCTTTGATGTTTAGGGATGTGCGCAAGAATCGCGGCTTCACTCTTATTGAGATTATGATTGTTTTAATCATAATCGGGGCCGTCATCGCTATAGCCGTCCCGAAAATGATGAATTCTAAAAGCAAAATCAAAGATGAGATTAAGCACATCGCACTTCTTGCAAAAGAAGTGCATAATGCCGCAAGACTCGAGAACCGTACCTATAGAATCGTTTTTAGCTTAGACGAAAAAAAGGCCCGCAGCTACTGGATTGAATCCGCTGCTGCCAATACGACGCTTCTCAATGCCGATCAAATCAAAAAACTCAAAGATGAATCAGATCCAAAAAAAAGTTTGATTGCAAAAAATAATGGATTCGAGCCATCAAAATCTATTTTACGAGACGCTGTGAAATTGCCAAAAGAGTTATTTATTGATCAAATTGAATTTGCAGATGGCAAATCTGTGTCAGGAGGCGAAGCCTCTGTACATTTTTTTGCGCAAGGATTGGTTCAAGAGACGGCGATTCATCTCTCTGATCGAAAGACTCTTGTGTGGACAATTTATATTAGCCCGCTTACAGCCCACACCACCATCTTTGAAAAAAACGTCAGCCTTAAGGAGATCAATCGGAGATGAATAGAATTGGCTTTACACTTCTTGAGACATTGATCGCGATGATCATCATGAGTGGTGGCATTCTACTTGTCGCAAATGCGTGGAGCGGAAATACTCAACGTCTGCAAAAAACTAAAATTAATAATAACGTTGCTTTCTTACTGCAAAAAAAAATGACCGAAATCGAAATATATTACAAAGATAAAGGACTCGATGAAATTCCGGATGCAGATGGCGGAGATTTCAGCAAAGATGGCAAAGAGTTTTCTCAATACAAATGGGTTTTGAAATCAAAAGATTTCGAAATGCCAAGTATGACTGACTTACTTGTTTCAAAAGATGGCGGCGCAAACGAAACCATGCTTTTTGTGATTGGCCAAGTGACAGAATTTCTCAACAAAGTCGTCAAAGAAGTCACGGTTACGATTGTCTATACTGGAAGACTCACTAAGCATGAACTCAAAAACTCAGTGACAAGTTATTTTATCGACTACAAAAAAGAACTGACTCTCCCGAGCGTCCCAGGCCTTACCGGTGGCGGCGCAAGCCCGGGTGGCAAATAATGAAATCTACTTTGGGCTTCACACTTCTTGAAATGATGATCGCAATCACGATTCTTGCTGTACTCACAGTTCTCACGAGCACATCCATTCGAAGTGCGATACAAAGTCAGGCCAAATTTGAACTTCAGATTGAGCAAGACTCCCAAGTGCGCGAGGCCTTAAAGGTTATGGAAAAAGATATCGGTCTAGCATTTCATCACCGCGATAGCTATACTGGAATGATCAACGGGATTAATCAAGATCTCTATAAGGGTGCGGCAACCCCAAGTCCAACCGCCGGTAGCGCAATTTCACAGACACCACCACCCTTTGGCGGATCAAGTGCTCCCGCGGCTCCGACACCTAAGCCACTCAATACGCCAAAAGAACTTACCGCATTTATCGGCGACGAAAAGTCTTTATACTTTACATCACTTTCAAACGTGCGAGTTCAACGTGATGAGCAGGCATCAGACCAAGCGAAGATCGGATACTTTTTAAAAACTTGCAAAAGTTTAGATACTCGCGCGAAATCGGAATCAAGTAACTGTCTCTGGAGACGAGTCTCACCAACTCTTGATGACAAAGTTGATGTCGCAGATCCAAACGCGACAGAGACAGTTATTATCGAAAACGTTGTCGACTTTAAACTCAAATATTTAGGCCCAGGCCATGATGAATGGCAAGAAACTTGGAAGACAACCGATAGCGACGCCAGCATGAAAGATAATTTTCCTTACGCGGTTGATATTTATATCAAGGTTCAAAATAAAAATAATCCAAAAGCAAAACCAGTTGAGCTACGACTCATCGCCGGTCTTCACTTTCCGAATAATGAAGTGAAAAAAGATCCAAATGCATCTCCAACAGGAGGTCCGACGGCAAGCCCACCTCCAACGGCGAAACCAACAAGATGAAAAAAATCTGGAAACTTCTCATGACCGACATCAAAATTCCGTTCGTTAATTTCGATCGGTCAAAGAAAATTTTGAGTCGCGAAGAAGGCTCGGCACTCATGATCGCCATTTTTTCAGTGAGCTTCATGATCATCATTGCAACTCAGGTGATGTACTCAACATCAGTTGAATTTGTTTTAAGTGCTAAGAGCGTTGATCAAGTAAAAGCCTATTATGCCGCTAAAGCCGGGCTTGAAATGAGTCTCCTGCGCATTCAGATTTTTCGAAAAGCAAAGGCGATGATTGGTGATGCCCTTCCTGACAAATCTATTTTAGATCAAATCTGGCAATTTCCATTTGCCTGGCCTCCGATCATACCAATGGGTTCAGATAAGTCTGCCAAGTCAGGCATTGATAAAGTGGTCAAGACGAGCGGGATGCAGGCAAAATATATTTCAATCATATCAAGTGAAGGCTCTAAGATTGACATCAATGATCTGGGCTCGCCTTCAAAAGTCATGGCCCAAGCAGTTCACGGGCAGATCCTTCAAATTTTTCAATCGAAGGTAAAGAACGACGAAGCCTTTGCTGCTGAGTACAGTACCTATGACTTTGATAAGCTTATCAATAATATTGCAGACTGGGTCAGCGATGGAAATACCAGTGTTGATGGCAGCGGCGATAAAAAATCTCGATATTCTCAATTTAGTAACGATTTTATTCCGGCGGATCAGCCTCTTAAAACTTTAAGCGAACTTCATATGGTGAAAGATATGAAAGACGATTTTTATGATGTCCTCGCACCAAATGTCACTGTCTTTGGCGCGAAAGCCA
>JAYUEB010000476.1:0-12979 GCA_043739525.1 Bdellovibrionales bacterium | reverse complement strand
CCAAAAATGTTTCGAAACGATCGCGAGCCGCTTTAGCAAAACTGAATTTCGACGTTCGCGTGAATGGATATAGTGCCGAGTTGATGGCGAAAGACAATTTTCTGCTCGTCTGCAATCATATGTCGTATCTCGATATCTTAGTTGTTTCTTCAGTTGTGCCAGCCGTATTTGTAACTTCAGTCGATTTAAAAGAGTCCGGATTTTTAGGAACTCTCGCCGAACTCGGTGGAAGCATTTTCATTGAAAGACGAAACCGCAGCCAGATTGATCGCGATCTCGACAGCATGACGAATACGCTTAAAGATGGCTTCAACATCATGGTTTACCCAGAGGGCACGAGTAGTAATGGCGACAAGGTTCTGCCATTTAAAAAATCTTTATTAATGTCAGCGGTGGCGGCCGGCAAAAATATTTTACCTGTCTGTATTAAATATAGCGAAATTAACGGCGAGAAATTTTCTGCCGAAAATCGAGACCAAGTTTGTTGGTACGGTGATATGGATTTTATCCCGCACTTCTTACAATTGCTCAAAACAAAAAAAGTTATTGTGAATCTCGAGTTCCTTGATGTCGTCGAGACCAATCCGAATTCGACTCGCGATGAACTTGCGACAAAATGTTTTGATCAAATTAGTGCAACCTATTTAAGAAAATAAGCTTGACGAACCAGAGACAGAATTTTGTTCTCACTTCTGCAAGTTTGTTAACTTGGTTTTTGGCTTTAGTATTTCGTGTTTTCTTCGCCTCTATTTTTTTGTTTCGTTCTGAAAATCCAAACCGAACTCCAATTGAAGTTTCTAGAGAAATCATTCGCAAGGTATTTAGAAAATTTTCGAAAAACCAATTAATTCAGCTGTCAAAGAATCATGCCAGCTTCGATCAATTTCGCGACCCCACGAGAGCGCTTTTTTCGCAGCCCAATATTCAGACTCAGTGGTGGTACTTTAGTGGAAATTTGAAAAGCTCAGAATATCGTAATTGGGAATACGAACTTGTTTTTTTTATTCGAAAAACTGATTTAGATTTTTTTGGTTTTTGGCCAATGAATAAAATGCGCGATCAATTATTTATTTCGCATTTCGCGTTGGTTGATATGGACGGAACGAAAGATCAAAAAAACTTTCGTTATTATCATCGAGGTGGAATTCTGGCAGAAGCAAAAGGTGTTTCGTCGACGAACAAATTTGAAGTTCAATTAGAAAATTGGTCTGCACGACAAAATGAAGCCGGTCAAATTCGACTAACTGCCTTTTGTGAGGGTGATGCAATTGAATTAGATCTGACGTCTCTTAAAAACGTGATTTATCATGGGGAAAACGGCTTTTCTCAACGAAGCGAGGATCCTCGAATTGCCTCATATCACTGTAGCCTGACGCGGCTTAAAACAACTGGAATGGTTAAATCCAAAGGTGATAAATTTCAGGTTAGTGGATTTTCTTGGCTTGACCATGAGAAAATGTTGGCGGAGCCAAATCGGTTTACGAGCGGATGGGATTGGTTTTCAATTCAGTTAGACAATAACGAAGAACTTATGATCTACCGATTCAGAAATAAAAATGGAAGCGTGGACAATCAATTTAGCTTTGGCACTTATGTCGAAAAGGATGGTAGAAGTCGCCATATTAAGTTTGTTGATATTCAACTTCAGGAACTTTCATATTGGCAAAGTGATCTTTCAAAAGGAGTTTATCCAGTCGAATGGCAAATAAAAATTCTGTCCGAGGCTCTTGAGATTCATGTGCGTCCGCACTTTCACGACTGCGAATTAAATTGCGTCAGTACGACCTTCGTAGCTTACTGGGAGGGGCCGGTTTGGGTATCAGGGAAAAAGGCAAACGAATCGATCTCTGGTAGAGGTTATCAAGAGCTTTGTGGGTACGATCGACGTCTGAGTACTCGGCTAATTCAGTTTGCTATGACGCCATCATGAGAAGACGATCATCCTCGTTGAGATTTGGTGTAAATATCTAGGTTTTTGGATATGTAAAATGCGACCATTCCTTCAAACATTTGAAAATATTCTGTATCGTAATCCTTTGACTTTGCCATTAGGCTGAGGCTTTTGAAAATACTTTTGTACATAGCCCATACTTTTAAAGGTTCTATTGCTTTGAGCGTTGCTAAAGTCTCTAAGCCAGCAACGCGGTCTTCTAAAAGGTCTCCAAAGTCGTCAGCTAGTTGAATGGGAGCTCCCAGTAATAGAAAGTAGTCCAGTTCGATTTTGCTTAAGCTTTTTGGTGATAATAGAACTGAAAGTTGGGTTGCATATCCACCCTTAAGGAAGGTATTTGCCAGAAGAATTTCGACATTCACATCTTTGGTTTTGAAAAAAGCGGATTCATATTGAACTTCGTTTAATTTTTGGAATATGTCTGTAAAGCTTGCTTGATTTTCGAATGATACGAGTTCGAAAACTCTTTTTGTGATGCCTCTAAAAAGTTTTTCTAATGGCCAAATAGTCTCAGTAGTTTCTTGTCCTCGCAGAGCCTCTTGAATTCTAGAAAAGCTTGCGGGATTTTCTATATCGAAATAAACTGGATCATCAAATAGTGTATCGTAAATGACATATAGAGCACTAAAGAGACAATTTAGCTCCGGCTCTACAGGTGCCTTTCGCATTTTTCCTGCAATTAAATGAAATACAAAAACCCGACTTGCAACCATCTGAATTTTTTTAAGAAGAGGAGAATGCATTTTTTCCGTTAAGAGATCTGGAAAATTTTGCGAAATATGAGGTACCACAAATTCGCGAAAACATTTCTCAGCTGTGATTGCCCAGTCGGAATTTTTTTGGGCCGAGATGGCAAAATTTTGGATTGGTACGAGAGCTTCTGAAAATACCTCTGATTTCTCGTCCTGCAAGCCATGAAAAAATTGGTCTAAGATTTTTTTTGATTCTTGGTGACTAAAGCTCAAACTATTCACGGCAAACGCTCTTCCAAAAACAGATTTTTTGCTTTGGATGGCTTTTTCAATAAGATTAGCAGCTCGCTGAACTCCCCCCGAAGTTAAAATGGCTTTCTGTAGGCGGACCGCATTTTTTTTGTATTTCGGATGATTCAATACAAGTTCAATTTTTTTCTTAAGAAGAGGGGCAGATAGCTGGCCCAAGGCGACAACTTCTCCGACTTGGTTCCAGCGAATGCGAGCCGAATTGCCGGGTTGATCATTTGATACCGGAATCGCAACCATCGGAACAGCATTCATCAAACATTCCATCGTCGAATTTGCACCAGCATGAGTGATCATCATCGTCGCCTTTTTTAAAAGCTCGAGTTGAGGTGCGTAAGGTACAACAGTCACATTTGGTGAGGATTTTAAGTTGAAATTATCTGTTTTTTGACCAAGAGAAAGGACAAGATCAACATCTAAATTTTCGCATGCTTCGATGATCGCACGAAAAGTATTTTCTAACTTATTTTGAAGGGTTCCCATCGAGGCATAAATGAGTGGCTTTCCTCGCAGTTTTTCCCAAGGAAAGGGAACTGCCTCACGACTTTCTTGAGAGTGAAAGGGGCCGGTAAAATAAAAATTTGCTGGCAGCTTCATGCGTGGAAACTCATACTCCTGCGGAAATTGACTGATCTGTAAAAGTGGAGAGAAAACATCATTTGGCTTACGGTATGGTTTGAGTCCTCGTTCTTTTCGAAATCGAACAACTAAATTAACGAGCGGACGCGAAAGAATTCGTTGAAGTCCATAAGCCAATTGATTTCGCACAATGCCTGTCCATTTTGGATTATAAGACCAATTTGTAAAAACCGGTGGAATCCGCGGCTCTTGATTTAGTGGAACCGCGCTACAAATCGTGATGTATGGAACTCCCGCAGCATCCGCGACTGTTCCGCTTTCAACAGAGCCTTGATTTGCGATGAGCGCATCAACGCCACAATCTTGAAAAGCCTGGGGGGCCTCGTAAAGCATCACTTCTGCCCATGCACGGAGTTGCAGAACAGTATACTGAACCGCTGCAAGGCCTTCAAGGCGCGCAAGCTTTTCGAGATTTTGAAGTGAGGTTCCGAGAGGAAAAGTCTGAAGTCCAAGAGCTTTAAATTCGAGTCCTGCAGCACGCACTCGCTTTTCCATATCTAGAATTCCGAAAACAGTGACTCGGTGACCACGACGTATCATCTCTTTTCCGAGAGGTAACATCGTATTGAGGGGGCCTGTTGTAGCGGGGGCCGTAATTGCGAAGTGGCTCAAAATTAGTTTGAGTCGCCTGGCAAAAGATTCTCTGGAAGATCTTTGAAGCTAGAGACTTGTCCGAGAGGAGTGTAATCAATTTCCCAAATGCGATCAAAAACATTGGACTGCCATGCAGGTGCATTCTGTATGCCGAGTGCGGTGGCAAGAGCTTGCATATCGGAATGTCGCCAAACAATCATGACCATTTTATGGTTAAATGCCGCTGTTTCAAAAATGAATTTTGCGATATCTGAAGTTTCACTCGGACGAAAAGAAGAGTTCACAGGTATACCAAGCGTATTCGCAAGTGGAGTTGCGGTTTCAATTCCGCGGTTGCTGCCGTCGCCAAAATTATTGAATGCAAACATAGAAACAGGTCGGCCAAAGGCGAGCAGCTGGGGCTGTCTTGAAAACAAAGAGGTAAGGGCTTGAGCTCGTTGATATCCGCGCGGAGAGAGATTGCCGTCACTCGTGTTGGCAGGTTTTTCTCCATGTCGAATAATGAGAATGCGAGCTGGTGCTGCAAAAACTTGAGAAGCTAAAATAAAAGACACAAAAAGCGCGCCAAAAAAAACCTTCATAATAAACTCCCGTCAGTTTACGTAGAATGGATTCGTGTAAATCCAGGTAAGCCATCTTTTGCCATCCGGTAGCGGAAAGGTGGGAATCACACGGACTACAACTTTATACACTCCCTTTGAAGGAATTTCAAATTTTGAGTCTTGAGAATTGAAGGTTCTGATTGCGACGCCATCTCGAATAATGGTGACTTCAAAGTCAACTATTGGCTTCTGAGGGAGATGAGTGACTAAGCTTAGATGTGGTGCAAAATGAAGATCGGATCCGAGAGCATAAGTGTGATCATTATCCTCGATTGTTGCATTAAAGCCCTTGGGGTTGGCGAGCGTATCAAAGCTCATATAGAACTGTGAGTGCTTAAGGGCGGCCATGATTTTCTTACGATCACCTTCGAAATTTCCAGTGAGTTCGGAATTAAGCAGGACGTGATTGCTGAGAAGTCCGAATGAAACTTGGTAAGACGGAAACTTAAGAGAAAAGTCGCCGATTGAACCCGTTCGCGCAGTGGCATCGGCTCCCGCAAATCCGATAAATTTGCGAGTTCTCAAAATTGAATTCCAAAAATCAATTTCTTCTTTGGGATCCTCGTAGAGTCGTAGCAGTGCCAGTTGAGAATTGAAAGGATAGGTTAAGAGACTCCACAAAAAGGAGAGTTTCGATTTTTGCCAAGCTTTCTGCCAAATAACTTTTAAGTTTAGAAGTTCAAAGCCGTCCAATCCATTCGGAATCGGACCACTCCAAGAATAGCCTTGTTTAAAAGGATGCGCCAAAATGAGTAAATCTTTTTTCGCTTCCGATGACTTTTGCGAGAGTTGATCGGCCAAAATAACTTGTGCTTTACCAAAGCTATCGATCGGGCTTCGATGAAAGACGTCGAAAAAAATGAGGTGCGAATCAACGTAATTGTACTGTCCACCTACAAGAGTTAGAGTTTGTTGGTGATAACCCTCGGCCGAATAGTTGAGGGTAAAATCGTTGATATCTGTCAAAACTAAAAATTCGTTTCCAGATTCTTGAGCAGCCCGAATGACTTCGCTTGGAGAGCCACTTCCTTGACTGATTGTTGTGTGGACATCGATTTGTCCTCGATAGTCGTAAAAGCCAGTAGGATTTTTTGTCTGAAGTTCTTCTGTTAAAACAGAAGGATGATATTGTGTCAGGAATAGCCCATAAATGAGATAAACAAAAAACAAAGTCGCCAAGAAAATAAATCGGCGCATATTCTATTCCTTGCTGGCAACAACGAGCCGATACATTTTATTGATTTCGGTGGTCGATACCTCGCGGTAGCCCATATCCAGTAGCTCTTTCGAGAGTGGCTGGTAGGTTTCGAGAAATAGACTAAAGCGCTTTTCTGTCGGAGTCGATTCTTTTTGAAAATCAAAGTAGTCTAATCGACTGAGCCCAATGCCCTTGTAGATGAGAGGAGCTTTAAAACGACTCTTATAAGAGATCATCGACGCCATTTGGTAAGAGCTGGCAAACATATTGGTTGGATTCTTTAAGTAGATATCAACAAGAGGGTCATATTTTTTAAGTTCGTAAGTTTTAAGTTCGCGTTCATCAATTGGAATCCACGGAATGAGTATTTGAGCGATAACCAAAATCCATGCGACTGCCCATACACTCAGCGTGACCTTTAAAGATTTTGTATTTTGTAATACGTAAAACCCTAAACAAGTGAGAGCCGGGTAGGCTGCAATTGGCCAATTGGCCTCAACTTTAGATTTAAGAGATGTTAAAAAGAAAAAGAAAATTGGAAACCAGCCAAAATAAAATAAAATTCTAAGTCGATCAATTTTAGGTCTTTTAATCGCCGCTAAAAATACGGGAGGAAACAACAAGAAAAACTGACCTAAGACATACTCGAGAGGCCAGCGAATTCTCCACGAATCATTTGTATCTAAGCCGTGTTGTAGCTGAAAACGAAAAGAAGCAAAGTGATTCTGAAAATTCCAGAAGAGAACGGGGCCCGAAAACAAAAGGCCCATCAATGTACAGATGATTACCCCTGAAGGTTTAAAAATTTTCCAACGCTTTTCAAAGCAAATATACGCTAGAGCTGCTGGTACAAAAAGAACGATGTGATATTTCGAGCAGAAACCTAAGCCAAGGCTGGCGCCTAGGAGGGCGTAAAGACCATCAGTTTTTGATCCGCTGATTTCCACTTGATCTGAAATAAGCGTAAATACATAAATCGAGAGAGACCAGAAAAAGACAAGTGGAGCGTCCGGAGTCACAACGATTGAGCCAACTCCCCAAAGTGGTGACAGCATTGCAAAAACTAAGAGAAGAATGAGATTATTTTCACTCATGTATTTTTTCAAAATCAAATACCAAAAATATAAACTCGCGTGCGAGAGAATTATTGAGGGAACCCGAGCGATTTGAAAGTGAGAAATGCCAAAAAGAGAATCCAACTTACTGCCGACAAAAAATAGCCAAGCGACCATTGCGGGATGATCAAAATAACTGAGCTGTGGATGCTGTCCCCAAAACCAATAATAGGATTCGTCCGCCGACATTGGTAGAAAAATTCCGAATGAAATTTTAATGAGAAGACTGAGCAGAAATATTCTTAAAAACTTATTCACTTTTAAGTTGTCCAATAAAAGCTATTGATGGACGACTCCTATGGCACGTCAACTTTTTTAGGTTTACCCAAATCTCCTGGGACACCTTTATCTTTTCCGTTGACCGTGAGATTGACGGCGCCGCCGTCGCTAAACTGCATTTTCACTTTTCTTCGAGCTTTTATACTTTGAACCTCATCGTGATGCAAAGTCATTTTTTTGCTCGGCTCATTGTCGATTTGAATCATGATATCGACGTCATTCAAAGCTTCGATAATCACCTCTTGAGCCTTACCAGGAGCAGGACTTGGAGAAGGTGAAGGCGATGCTTTGACCTTAGCCGCGGTCGTTACGTCTGGAGTTGATTTTGGAGTAGGTGTCGGTTTCGGAGTAGGTGTCGGCGTAGGCTTTGGTGTCGGCGTAGGAGTTGGCGTAGGCGACGGCGTCGGTGTAGGTGTAGGAGTTGCTGTCGGCGTTGGAGTCGCACTTGGTTTAGGTGTCGGCGTTGCCGTTGGAGCTGGAGTGCCTGATGGCGAAGCGTTTGCAGTCGGACTCGCTTTCGGTCCATTTGTGTTTTCAGCAAGTGGAGTCGCCGTTGGAGCAGGCGTACTTTCGGCTGCATTTAACTCAGCGACAGTATTAGTTTGTGGAACTGATTCGCTCTCGTAGCTATCCATCTTTCTTTTAATGAGTCCGATAATAATGATGAGAATGATAATTCCAATAATGCCATAAATCTTAAAGTAGCCAATTTTCTTATTGTCAGTGAGTGCAGCAACTGCAGATTTATCTGTCCGAGCATTCTCTCTTGGAGCTTCTGCTTTTTGTAATTCTCCGGTTGATTGATCTCGAACTGCGACTTCAGGTCGTGTTGATCCCATTTCTTCAAAAAAGACTTTCAAAATTTCATTCGTGTCGATTTGTAAAAAAGTCGCGTAAGAAGCAACGAAGCCGCGTAAAAATGTTTTGGGTGGAAGGCGATCAATCGCGCCTTCTTCCATCGCCATAATATTTTTAGTATTAATTTTAGTCGCAGTTGAAACTTCGTAGATCGAAATTCCTTTTTTTTCACGCGCTTCTTTGAGAATGGATCCAGTTTTTTTCATTCTCCGACCTACTGTTTCATTTCATCAATCATGGTTTTTGCTCTCGCTGCGTATTTTCCATTCGGGTAATATCTCAAGACTTCTTCCATTCGGGCGATTCCCTTTTCACGATTACCCATGCGAAAATAAGAGATTCCGCTATAATAATGAGGTTCGTCGAAGTGGCTTTCTTTACAAAACACGATAGCGCGATCAAGCTCGGCGGAAGCATGTGAAAAGTCTTCGAGTTCAAGCTCAGATCTTCCAAAGAGAGTGTGCGCGAGACAATGAGTGCGATTCAATTTAATCGCTTCGGTAAATTTATTTTTAGCAATCTGATAATCACCCTTTTGAAAGTAAGCTAGGCCTATGTTGACCCAAGCTTTCTCAGCTGACTGATAGGTGAGATCATTCAATACTTTTTCGAGTTCTTTAATTGCGAGGTCATATTGGCCGAGTTCGATATGAACTCGTGCAAGATTATTTCGAGCATCTGTGTAATTGGGTTTTATTTTTAGTGCGAGTCCGAGATGTTTTTCGGCGAGCTCGTATTTTTCTCTCACAAAGTAAGCTAGGCCTAAATTGTTTTCGATCATTTCATTTTCTGGATCAAGCTCAGCAGCTTGCTGAAGTTCTTTCATTGCAACAGGATAGTTTCCACCAGAAAGTTGAGCGGTACCAATTTGTAAATGTAACTGTGCAGCCTCTTTATCTTTCGGGGCTGTTTCGCATGAGCAGAGCGCCAATAGTGCGGAAATTAAAATAAGTTGTGTACAGCTTCGTAAAAACATTTACGCAATTCTTTCTGATGTTTTACTTCAAGTTGAGCGTCTCTCAAATGCTAGCAGATAAAACAAGAACTGGCAAAATCACTCAGGTCTAGCGTCTAGCGCCACAACACATTCGACGTGATCGGTCTGGGGAAACATATCGAGGGGCTGAATCATTGAAATTTGATAGCCTGCTGACAAAAATTTAAGGTCTCGGGCGAGTGTGGCTGGATGGCAGCTCACATAGATAATCGATTTCGGCTTCTTCTCGCCTAAAATCTGCATAGTTAATGGGTCGCAGCCAGTACGCGGAGGATCAAGAACCACTAAAGCGTTTGAAAGATCGTAAGTCGTCTTTGCCAGAAAATCCTCTACTTTGTTCTGGTGAAACTCAATCTGACCTTCATGTCTGGCTTTTTTTAAATGATCTCGAGCCTCACTGATATTTTTAGGACTCAGTTCAACACCGATCATTTTTGATTTTGGAAAAGCCTTGGCAAGTGGAAAGCTTAAATTTCCATTTCCGCAATATAGATCAAAAATCTGCTGGGGTGTTTTTTTCGCCGTCAGACTTTTGGCCAGGTCACAAACCAGGCTGAGAAGCTTTTCGTTTTGGGCTGAATTGACCTGTGAAAAGCCCATATCTGAATCAGTCTTTGAGTCTGTTTCAGCTTTGAGTTCCATTCGTTCTGGACGATCTCCGGTTTGTTTTAAAGAATTTTTTCGAAGGGCTGCAAATTTTTGAGTGATATTCTCTTCGGTAATTAAACAATCCTGAATGGGTACAATTTGATGAGTATTTTTTTTGAAAAAACCAAGTTGACCCTTAAAAACATGGACCTGAATACGATTGCGGTAGCGAAACTCATCTGGGCTAGGTAAGCAGGCTTCAACTTTGAAGTCTGTAAAGCCGCTGAACTTTTGAAGCGACTCTTGAACCAATAAAGATTTTTGCTTGAGCTGCTCACCGTAAGAAAGATGCTGCCAACTGCAGCCGCCACATTCGCTCCAATGAGGACATGGCGGTTTAATACGCGCGTCTGACGGCTCGAGAATCTCTAGGATCTCAGCTTCAGCATAATTTTTTTTGACGAAATTGATTCGAATTTGAACGCGCTCCCGAGGTGCGGCACGTTCAATGAAAATGACTGCTCCATCGTGTCTCGCGACACCGCGACCGCCCACTGAGAGGCGATCGACATAGACTTCTAAAACTTGATGGAGACTTAAAGAGGACAACTATTTATTAACGAATTCTGTTTTTTCGAAAAACAGAGCTAGTTCTCTTTGAGCACTTTCAGGAGAGTCGCTTCCGTGAACTGAATTTTCTCCAACGCTATCACCGAATTCAGCGCGGATTGTTCCTGGAGCTGCTTTTTTTGGATCTGTCGCGCCCATGATTTCGCGGTTTTTCGCGATCGCATTGTCACCAGTCAAACACATCAACATAACAGGACCAGAGGTCATAAAGGTCACAAGTTCACCGAAGAATGGGCGAGCTTTGTGTTCAGCATAGAATTCTTCGCATTTTGCTTTGCTGATCACAGTTAATTTTGCAGCGGCGATTTTGAGGCCGGCTTGTTCAAATTTATTGATAATTCCGCCGATGTTATTTTTCTTAACGGCGTTTGGCTTAATAATACTGAAAGTCATTTCTTTTGACATATTTTCTCCTCTATTTTGAATGCTGTTTAGCTAACATTTCTAAGGCCGCTTATCAAGCCTTGAACTTGGCCTTGTCGCGGGCAATAGATCGATTGAGGAGAGTTCCCCCAATGATTCCGGGAGCGACCCACAAAAGAGGAGAATTAAAGATGGGAGTTTTTACAAATCTAGGAAGAGCCGTCACTAAAAATGCTGTCACAGTCGCAATACAAGCGATCCCCATTCCCTGCATGTGGGCGTACCACCAATGGCGCTTTTCTTTGGGTTTGGTCAGCCAGTACTGAAGTTGACCAGCGGCTGTCACATAACCCAAAACCGGAAAAATCATGAGGAGATTATTCTCGAGAAGATAACCAATGACTTGAGTGATGACGGCACAGATGACGAGAATCATTGGAGGAGCAATGTGAGTAAATGCGCGATCTGGATTCAAGCGACTTTTTAACTTGAGAGCTTCAAGTCCCATCCAGATAGAAGAGAGAGTCAAAACCGAGATAAAAAACAAAAACACCGCAAATCCCTCTGTAGAAGAAGTGCGATTTGGATCAAAAAAGCCCCTCCACGGAGTGATAATAAAAGCCGAGACGCCGACAAATGACATTGCAAAGACATAGATCCAACCGACTTTAACGTGAACTTTGCTACCCTTTTTTGAAAAGAGCGGAATGAGAAAAACGACAAGCGCTATGGATCCTGCAATTGCGTGAAACAAAAATAACCAACGGATCGGATTTTCAATTGTTAAAAACTGCACTAGTCTTCGCGCATTTCTCTAGGCGGATGCCAAGAAATACCTGTTAAATAGCGGCCTTTTGGTTGAATCGCGACTTCAATCTCTTCTCCTGGCTGAGTCTTTTCTTCTTCTTCTGCAGAAGTGAGAAAGGTGTAGGTCGTGTTCGAGCCACCCTTAAGCGTGCAGTGAACTTCGTTTTCGCTGTCTTCTTTTCCGCGCTTGCAGGTTTTAAAAGCTTTGAGTGCAATCAGCTCTTCCAGTTTTGAGCCCAGATGCACGTTCTGCGGAGTTTTAATTTTGGCGTCTCGGATAATCACGCTAAAGATGTAAGTTTTGCCAGTGGTATCCGCATTGATTTCGATAATCGCATCTTCACCTTGAAAAATCTTAAACTGTTCACCAGCGATATCACCGTCGACATAATATTTATCCGCTTCGACTTTGTAGCCTTTAAAGAGCTTCTTAATATTTTCAAGTGTGGCTTTGGTTTTAGAATTGATAGGACCAATTGAGGTCTCAGTCATTGTAAGTGGCATTTTGAGGGAATCGACTGCAAAGGCCGAGCTCCCGCACAAAGTTAAAATAAACAAAAATTTTTTCATGCAGTGCATCTCCAAAAGGTACCTGGTACCTACATGTGAGCTTTCAGTGTGGTGGCTAAATCCGCTGGGCTTCTTGCTATTGAACAACCTGCACTTTGTAGAGCTTCGAATTTCGCTTCCGCTGTGCCTTTGCCGCCACTGATGATCGCGCCCGCGTGGCCCATGCGTTTACCTTTGGGAGCCGTAGCTCCGGCGATAAAGCAGGTGACGGGTTTTTTAAATTCCCGCTTGATGTATTCTGCTGCGTCTTCTTCGGCAGTTCCGCCGATTTCGCCGATCATAATGACTGCGTGAGTGTTTGGATCTTTGTTATACATTTCTAAGATGTCGATGAAATTTGTGCCGTTCACGGGATCTCCGCCGATACCGACGCAAGTGGATTGGCCCATGCCAATGCGAGTGAGTTGGCCGACCGCTTCGTAAGTCAGAGTTCCTGAGCGCGAAAGAACGCCGATATTGCCTGGTTTGTGAATGGCTCCCGGCATGATTCCGATTTTGCATTCGCCGGGAGTGATGACGCCAGGGCAGTTAGGTCCAATGAGGCGGGTTTTTTTGCCGACCATGAATCTTTTTACCGCAACCATATCGATAACCGTAATACATTCTGTAATACAAACGACGAGATCAAGTCCGGCATCAACGGCTTCCATGATTGAGTCAGCCGCATAAGGAGGTGGAACATAAATAACCGATGCATTTGCACCTGTTTTAGCGACCGCTTCTTCAACGGTATTAAAGATCGGGAGGTTAAGGTGGCTTTGACCACCTTTGCCAGGCGTGACACCGC
>JAYUEB010000475.1:0-4363 GCA_043739525.1 Bdellovibrionales bacterium | reverse complement strand
ACTGATAATAATTTGAAAGTCATTTCTGGTGTCGATGATATCGAATCGAGCCGGGTTTATCTTGAGCCTGGAGTTTCAAAAAGCTTTGAGTCGAGCTTTGTTTTGACGGCTCCGAACCAAGGCGAGCATCTTGTCGTTGTGGTTTGTCCTAAAAAAGAGATCAGTGCGCAAACTAAATTAAACGCAAAAACACCACCAATTGATTCACTATTTAATCATGAGTTTGTGACACAACTATTTAGTGAGTCGCGCCTAACATCGAGTAATTGCATTTTTGCCGGCTATCGCCTGAGGAGAATGCCATGAAACACATTTGGCTTTTGATTTTTCTAATTGGCTCTTCTTGTGACTTAGCTCATGCCGCTAACGAAAGCTCTGAAATGCAGGCTTTGGTCATCAGCGCTGACAATTCTTATGTCTCTAGCGAAAAAAATCTGCAATTTGCATCGAAGGACGCGGACCGGGTTGTCCAGGCTTTGATTTCAGCTTCAAAGGTTCCAGAAAAAAATATCGTCAATTTAAAAAATCCAGATTTAGATGATGTGAACCAAGCAATCGAAAAAATTGCCAAAACAAAGACTCAAAAATTTATGCTCTACTTTTCGGGACATTCTGACGAGAATGGCCTTCATTTGAAAGACGCCTCAATCACCAAAGCAAAATTTCATGAGCTTTTGAATAAAATTAAGGCCAAAGTGAAAATTGTCATTTTAGATAGCTGCTTCTCAGGTGCTTTAAAGTCTAAAGGTGTTCTTAAAGATAAACCCATCGAACTCGTTCAATTCAATGTCGATGAGCCAACAGGAAGTGTCGTACTCACTTCAAGTTCGGGCACAGAACTTTCATACGAAAGCGATCGCTTAAAGGGCAGTATTTTTACCTATCACTTGGTTTCAGGGCTTTATGGACAAGCAGATGCGAACGGTGACGGTGTTGTTACCATCGATGAGCTTTATCAATATGTTTATGCACATACAAAATTTCAGAGCATGGTTTCGGGCGGTAAAGTTCAAAGTCCTGAGTTTGATTCAAAGCTCACGGGCCAAGGAGCCCTTGTCGTATCTTATCCGGCTCGCACGAATGCCAAACTTGAACTGACGAAGCCAACGAATGGCGAACTCACCTTAACTGCACAAAAGGGAATTAACTTTTTTAAATTTTACAAAAACAAGGACGAAGAAAAGACATTAAGTCTTCCGAAGGGGCATTACGATGTCACTTTAGTAGAGCCTAATCGCGTTGGCACTGGGGCAATTGATTTAGATAGTTCTGAAACTCACGTGCTTGATTCAAACAATCTTGTTTGGCGGACGCGTGATGTTCCACCAGTACGTGCAAAGGGAGCCCAATCGACATTTCTTTTTGGTTTGAATTTATCGCTCCACCCCGCATTTTTTGAAGACCAAAAAGATTCCTCTATGCTTGAATTATTTCTAGCATCACCTTCGACTGAACTCTTAGGGGGACGCTGGCGAATGGCTGTCTACCTAGGAGGAGAAAGTCATGAAACAAGTACCAGCAAAGACGATTATACACGCATGAGCATAGGTGGCGAGGGCAATTACCATGGCTGGAACCGCATCAATAACGAATGGATCGGCGGACTTTCAATCGGCACACTGACGTCTAGCAACGATGCCGCACATCCATCTTCATCGCTCACTCATTTATTTATCGGCTCCAGGTTTTTTCCCGCACATCATTCATTTAATTGGGATATTTTGCTTGGTATTGACTCAGCAAAGAGCGGAAATTTACCTGGCAAAAGCGTGAGCACACTGGGAGTTGGTGTTAATTTTTAATTATTTGCTATCTGCTTTGTTCAGCGCAACCGCCTCGCGAAGCAAAGCTTTGAAAGCAGCCAACTTTACTTTCTCGCCCTCGTGAATGTCGATCGCACGTCGAATATTGCCCTCAAGACTTGAGTTAAAAAGTTTTGATGGATCTTTAAGTTTAGCACCCTTCGCAAAAGTTAATTTCACGACAGCTTTGTAGGTCTCTCCCGTACAGATCATTCCGTCTTGATACCAAACTGGAACACCTCTCCATTTCCATTCTTCTGTCACTTTGGGAATAGCTTGCTTGATGAGAGTACGAATTTGCGCCAGCGTATCCCCCCTCCAATCACCTAGTTCTTTAATTCTTTCATCTATCAATTTGGATGGTGATTTTTCTTTTTTTGAAGTGACTTTTTTCTTCATAATGCTCTCCGTGTTGGTCATAAAATTGTATTCAGAAATGATTTAGGTGTCATGCAAAGTTTGGGGATTTGTGGGCCGATATTTGCATTTATTTAGGATAATTAATTTGTGAGGCCATATGAAACTCAGTCGCATTACACTGTCGATTTTTTGTTCGGTGACGATTTTAAGCCCGCCTGCCTTTAGCATTGATGGCACTGTCAACTTTGACTCGAAAACCTTGATCTGTGTGGCGGTTAATAGCGCGAGTACTAAAACCGGTCTTCGCGAGAGCATTTTGGCGCGTCTTAATTCGGTATCTGCCGTGAGAGACCAATTATCAAAAGATGCAACCGGCGGTAATTTGATTCAAACTCGCATCGCTAAATCGCTGATGTATCATTCTGTCCAATTTCTACCTTCTTTGAACGCTGAAGAGATTTCAAACTTCTTAAGATCCGCTGATCTATGGACGGGAATGGTACAAATCTATAGTGATGGCCGATCGGCAAAGCCGGTTCCTGAGCTTGTGCTTAAGTCCGACACTCTTAATTTGATTCTGGGTAACTCAGAGATTTATATTCCGGCATCTGGAACTGCATTAGAACAAGAATATGCCATGCGCTTTGAAGTCTTGTCTCAAAGCTTTATCAGAATGTTACTTCAACTACCTATGAACTCGATGACACCCGCAGAGCTTTTACGTCGGACTCTTACCTTATACGACGGAGATCTGCTGACTGCACTCGGAGTCATGGCTCACGCCTTTGATAAAGAAAGAATGATGACAACAACTAACGACGGTATCGTCACAAGTCGAAATCGGCTCTCTTTACTGGGCTCTAAAGTTATCCCACTTTATTTACCAACTCAAAATCCGATCGGACTCAACTATCATTTTTGGGCTTATCTCAATATGGCTCTTCAGGGATCCGTAGCCTCAGAGCGCATTTTCAATTTGGCTTATGAATCTTGGGCTCAAGACTCGGACGAAAGCACGATTGATCGCTTAGGTATGAACGTGGGCTCAGAGATCCGAAATCTCATCATAAATAATGAACGCTGTGGAAAAAAATAGATTTTTAAGAAATGATGGATGCTAAGTTGAGAAGTAAGCAAATGAAAGGTTTTGTTTTTGAAGTTTAAAGTCGGCTCGAAAGTTCAATGGAAATGGTTAGGGCGAAACATTTGCGGCGTCGTCCGACAAGTGCATCTTGAGCCCATTACCAAAGTCATAAAAGGAAAATCCATTAAACGAAATGGCAGTAAAGAAAAGCCCGCTTATTTGGTCGAGTCCGAAGCTGGAAACCTGGCACTCAAGTTAGAGACTGAGCTGGAAACGGCTTCGGTTTCTGTTAAGAAGTCTTCGCCCAAGATGTTTCGCTAAAACACAAGTTTAATTCTGATCTATATTTATTAAAAACATTAAAAAATTGTCCTAGGACAATTACGATCATGCGATTCGTAGCTAGAACTTGAGATTCCGGTTTTAAATCCATTCGCATTTTACGAAGAGGTCATAAAATGAATCGCAGAAACTTTATTAGTTCATCCGTTTTAGCCACATCATCACTTGCGGCTTTTGCTTCGCTATTAAATTCTAAGGCTTATGCTGAAGGCCTCTCTCGCGGAGCAGATGTGCTCAAGTCTTGTCCCGGATTAGAAGTTAATTTTGTTAAACCAGGAGTTGGCGTAACACCTATGCCTCAATGGGTGAGCCCCCCTGCATACAAGGGCTTGCTAGACGTGATTCCCGTTTGGAAAGATTCTGTCACTGATGGTGGGAAAATGACTTTGCTTCGCGGACAAAAGGGGCTTGTTATGCCTAGTCACATACACCCTGCTGGTGAAGTCATTTTTGTCATTGATGGGGAAGTTGTTATCACCAGCCACATGGGCAATCCGGAAGAAGCTGAAGAATATACCATGCGTGCGGGTGATGTGGTTTGGGTTCCTGCCGGGACTCATCATACTCGCGAAGAAGTGAGAGACCAGGTTACGGTTCTTATTTTTGAACCTAAACCTTCGGTGTATTAAGTACCTTATTTCTCCTGAAAAGATTGAAACAACACTGACAACAATTAATCGTAACTGCTCAGGTCCCTCGAATCGAAATCGCGTGACAGTTTCAGCGGATAACTTATCATTTTTTTTGCGCGATGAGAAAAATGAAAAATATTTTC
>JAYUEB010000474.1:0-4377 GCA_043739525.1 Bdellovibrionales bacterium | reverse complement strand
CCCAGGCAACTTTGGTATCGTTTTCAAAAGCTATCTCAGTACGCAAATAAGCCGTAGTCATTCCGGCCGGAAGGAGAACCCATTTTCTTAGAGCGCTGGGAAAGTCTATTTTTGAAAGCCTTTCGCTTAACCAGGAAAGAATAAGGAAGTTGGAATTGCTGTAGCGAAATGCTTGTCCTGGTTGAAATTCCAGGGTTCTAAGTTCGCGTAGGAATTTTTTGGCACGTAGGGGTGACGATGGAGAGCCGTCGCAAACAAATGTATAGTCCGCTATCCCTGAAGTATGATGTAGTAAATCAGAGACGCGCACGCGGGCGTAGACGGCTGGTAATTCGGGCAACAAAGATCTTATTGGAGTATCAAGGCCTATTTGATGCTCACGCATAAGCCGCCAGATCAAGAAAGCGGTGAACGGCTTTGTGAGCGAGGCAAAATTGAACGGTGTTTGAGTATTGATTATTCGACCACTGTGGAGTCGGAGCTCGCCTTGTACGCCTGAGTCTATTTGCTGATTGCCTACCCCCTTTACCCAAACTATTCCTGGATCTGCGAAAGCGAAGTTAAACGAAACCGCAAACAGACCAATACAAACTGCACCGACCTGAAAAAAACGAAATCTCACAAACTCTCCTAATCTTTGCAGTTATTGTTGGTTTCGAAAAATACCTATTTTCATGAAAACGCCATCGAGGTTAAAACCTAATTTTTAATCTCGCGATTATTACAACTAAGAGAATCAAACCAAGATTGTGCAGACTTAAGTTCAGCAGCGTTCAATTTGTTTTCGGAAATACAATTATAAAGCGCTTGGCAGCGATATCCTATTTTCGTGTACGCGCTGGGAACAAAATAACCCTCAAATACTCTTGACTGTGTATCCGAATCTGATCGTTGAGGACATTGGACATGAATTGTAATAGGAACCCATAGTGGTGGCTTAAATTGACAAACGACATGTCCATCCCAGATCATTCTTCCATATTGATCCATAAGCCCTTGTAGTTTTGCTTCATTTTTACATTGCGTGGTTAATGAATTTTCTAGTTCGGACCTGTCAGAAGAAGTGTAGCTGCATGAGTTTGCGCTAAATCCCCACATATGAATTGTGGTTGGAGCCCAGAAGAAGAGCTTTTTATCTTCGGTATTTCCAGGGACGTTCTCCGAAGAATTTTTCTCCAGGCAGCTAGACGGAACAGGGGTGTTGGGTGGACTTGAATGCGCGTAAAGCGAAAAAAATATAGAGCAGTATATTAAACTTATCGTCAGTTTTTGAAAATATGCCACTTGATAGCCTTTCGATTAATGTTAATTCCTGCAAGCTTATGGCAGGTTTCGATAAATAAGGCCAGAAGATTATACACAGAAACATAGGCACGAAAACCATTAGGAGCCACTCAATCTCATCGCAATTGCGGCACAAGTATAAAATTTTTGAATTAAAGTGCCCAACACGAAATGCAAGTATGGATGTGATTTTGAAATAAATACAGCAGACTGCCCATTTAGGGTTTTCTAAAACTCTTTTTAATAGCTGAAGACGCGTTTTAATAGAATAGGATGAAAAAAAAATGGCATAAATAGTGCTATATTTTATTCAACATAATCCGATCCTGCGAGTTGAGCCTTGTAGAAGGCTTTACCTAAGTAATTTGGATTCGGACCTTAAGCCAGGAGTATTTTGTGAATAAACTTTTAATTGCAGTTGGTGCTATTTCTATCCTTACGGCAAGTGGCGCGTTCGCCAACTTCCAGCCTGGTAGGGTTGATACATTGGTTTCTTGCAAAACGACTCTTGTAAATGGCTATTCAATTGATATTGAGAATGTTGAGGGCACGCAATCATACACCGCTCATTTTTCTCATGGTGGAACGATAGGTCAGATGCCGGTTGCCAATCCAATTGAAGTAAAAATTCAATATGCAAAACCCCCTCAAACACTCACGACGGTTGTTGATGCAGCAACTGGAGGACAGAACTTTAAGTTAGTTACCAATCCTGCAATTGTTCAACCTCAGGATAGCCTTCGTTTGCATTTAAACGCTGTGGTAAACGCTCAATTGCCTGCGTTCTCGGTTCAAAACTTGAGCATGTTTTGCTTTTTTCCTGTCAGACCGATGTAAGTTGTAAGGGATTCTCGAAAAGATGCGCCTCCATTTCCGGATATTTGTATTTTTTCTGATTTTCAGAGGAGGTTTGAGTACGTAGTTTTTGGTTGAAAATCCTCTCATGACTCGGTCTTGCATTTGGCTGTCGAGCAGATCTTGATCACACATTTTGGTAAGCGCTGGGAGCTCTACTTCTTTGCCATCTTTACGAGCTCTTGGCTTTCTAACAGAGACTTTCGCGAAAACTTTTCTCCGCAAAGGCGCGCCATATCCTGCTCCATCAGCTCAACAGCCATGGCAAGAATCGCATTCTTGGCTCGCTCTAAAAACATCGCTTGAATATCTATGCTTGAAATTTCATTGCTCAGTTGACTGACGGACTGATTATTGGGTTTCTTCATTTCGGGCTCCTTTCTCGGGTTTTCTGAGAGAATATAGTGGTTCCAGGATCATATCCTGGGGAGCCCGACTTTCAATTTCAAATTCTTACGGCTATTGGGGCAACCTCTCGAGACTTCATTGTGTTATTAATTTCATATCTTTCAGCTGGCGCGATTGCTGGATGGTTTTTTTTTCAATTTCAAAGTACGTATTTGGCTCGCAAGTAGGGTTGTCGCTTGGTGAGCATTTAGTTGAATTCATGATTGCAGCTTTAATTGCCAACTTTTCAAGTCTTTCAAATTTGACTTGGGAGTTGGGGGCTCCAAAATTCAGTGAGTGGATCGAAAAGTTTTCTGCAACTTTCATATTATTAATAGGTCTAATTTTTCACATTGTTAAACCGGGGATCCAAGTATTCAACAAGTGATTTCATATTGGCCAAAAGACTTGTTTGCCCTAGTTTCGAGAGAACACTAAATTAAATTTAAGATGCCTTTGTTCAGAGCAGTCAGAGGATCTCCACGTTATTCGCCGGCCATGTAGATTTTGATCACCTTTAAATAAGCATCGTTATAGGTCGGCTTGATTTTTTTAAGTTCAGTCTCCGCCGTTTTTTTCTCACCAGAATAGGCCACGACGATATAAAAACCAGATTTCATTTCCTTATAGGAATTTGAATACTCAACGGATAAGTATTCTCCATCGTCAAATTTACCCCTCGGATTGTAACAGGGAAATTCTTGTGTGGGTCCTTCAAGACATTTTGATTTATCAAAACTAAGGCCTATCTTTTTATCAGGAATTAAGCTCCTCAAATCCAGTTTGAACTTCAAATCTTGATTGACCTTTTCGGCTTTGGCTTTTGCCTTTTTGTAATCTGTAGTGCTAGCCAGAATCACAAAGTACTTTTTAACCTCAGGGTTTGGCATAATATCTTCTGCTTTGAGTACGGAAACTGACAATGAAAGAGCTATAAAAATAAAAAAGTGATTTTTCATTTTTTAATTTTAGAAGCTGACTTCCTGGACAGTCAATGTGGAATCTGAGGTCCCCCGATGTATGGACATTTTAGCGCCTGCTGTACTCAATCGCTTATCCTCTTGCCGGGCTTGCCAGCCCAAGACAAGTTCGCAAGTCTTAAAAAAAGTTGTAGAATAAGGCGTAACGTGGCGGCGCTAATACCTGCTTTTTTTGCGAATGCTCAAATAGAATATGCGGGATAACGGCTTTTAATAGCATTCAACCGGTGCTTAAGTGCGATCTGTAAAGCGAATTGTTCTTTCATGTGGACCTTTATATCCATAAAATGCAGCCGCTGGCAATTCATCCAGAAACAAAGTGTTTCCTACCATTACACAGTTCGCCCTCGGCTCTTCAAGCCATCTGTAGGCGCTCTGCTCAAGCTCGAAATGCGCCAACGTCTGGAAGACTTAAAGGGCTTTGCGGAGTGCAATGGCTAACTCTTGATGAGATGCTTTTTGATCTTGATCGAACCTCCAACGAAGAATAAAATATTGAAATTATGAACTTCAGGAACTTTAAAGAAATTCGAGGTGATGGAAAGGTGATCTACGAAGGTGCCGATCTATTATCGAGCGGGTGGGAGCCCTGCCGAATTCAAAGAGTGCAGTGGGAAACCGATGGTAGAGAAGTTGCTTTTGAAAGTAACTTTGGTGTTTCAGCGCTTATTGTTGGAGATCGGCAATCCATCGTCATAAACTTTGCTTTAGATGAAGAATGGCGTAGCCAGCGCGTTTCTATTTTTGACAGTTTCGGTGCGTTTAAAATGGACCTTCCTCGAGAACATTTTATTTCTAATAAATTACAAGAAGGAGACTATGGATGGTTTGAAAGCAGCGACGAAGGCTCTAAAGTTTTTGATATAATTTT
>JAYUEB010000473.1:0-4414 GCA_043739525.1 Bdellovibrionales bacterium | reverse complement strand
CTGCTCTTAGAGTAGGCAAAATCTTTCTTCAGCTTTGTGCCTTTGAAAGTTTTTGTTCAGCCATTGTCGGGGGTGGGCTTTGTGGTTGTTGCCCCATTAAGTGCAATCGATTTGCTTTGAATGAATTGACAAAAATTTATGGAGACGCTGTTCGGTATGGTGATTTGTCCAACACGATAGATCATATTTTAAAAATATTCATTCGGACCAAGATTGCTTTCAGATTGCGAAGACATACCGTAACCATTTTCGTTTTGAAAAACGGCAGGTAAGGCTTTTAGAGGCTGTTGATAGTCTTTTTTCAATAAAGTTGATTTCAATTATAGTAAATCATGGGGGGATCATGGCCTAGCTGGGGGAGGGCAAATATAGAAAATATGGTAGACCGCCAAAGAATTAGCCATCACTTGTGTCTTGGGCACATGGTTTTTTATGAGATATTTCAAAATGTTGTGGACGGAGTATCAACCAGCGACAGCCTCGTGATGTGAAGGGTTAGGTATCACAACTCCATCTTTGTAGGCAAGCCCCTCTAGTAAATTTTTTATTTCTGCCGGTACATTGATTTTTCTCCACTTCTTTTCGCATTCTTTTAACAACTTAAACGTCATCACTTCAGCGGTGTTTTTTGAACCAGCACCCTTGGTCACTTTCGTTCGCAGTTTGACCGTGGCAAACGAGGATTCGATGGGGTTTGTTGTTCGAAGGTGCAGCCAATGCGCTGCCGGGAAGTCGAAGTAAGTGGTCAGCACAGACCAGTTTTTTATCAGGCATTCAACCGCCTTTGGATATTTTTCTGCATACAGCTCTTCGAACTGGTCGCGTTCTTTTTCGGCACTGGCTTTCGTTTCGGCTCGCATCATCTCATGCAAAAGCTCTTTCGCCTTGGACTGCAAACGTTTTGGTAATTTATCAAGAACGTTTGCGATCTTGTGCACCCAGCAGCGTTGTTCTTTAGTTTCTTTAAAGCCGTCGCAGGACCGCAGAGCGGCCCAAAATCCCAAAGCACCATCGCCGCAAGCAAGCATCGGCGCGGTCAACCCACGGCCCACCAGCGAGCGCATAACCGCAAGCCAGGAGTCCTTCGATTCACGGTAACCACCTTCGACCGCTAAGAGTTCTTTTTCACCGTCCTCGGTCACGCCAATGATCACCAGTAAACAAAGTTTTTTGTCCTCGCCCAAGCGGATCTCGACGTTGACACCATCGGCCCAAATGTAAATATATTTTTTTGTGATCGCGCGCTTAGACCACTGAGCAAAATCAGCTTCCCAAATCTTTTTTAATTTCACGATCGAAGCCGGAGATAAACCCAAAGTTCCTTATCCTAAAAAATCACCCATCGCTGATTTAAAATTATTCGTTGAAAGGCCTTTCAAGTACAGCACTGGCAAAAGACTTTCCACCTTCGGAGATTTGCGTAAGTAAGGCGGCAAAATGGACGATACAAATTTTTCATTCTCGCGCTGATCGTTAACTCGCGGCGCGCTCACCTCGACAGCCCCTGAACCCAACGTCACTGATCGCCTCTTGCCAACACCGTTTCTGACGACAAGTCGGCGGCCGTCCTCATTCACTTCATCTGTAAATTTATTAATGTACTCATCGACTTCCAGGTTTAACGCTTGAACAAGCAACCTGCGAGCCCCCTCGCGGGCAATTTCATCTAGCGACAATTCAAAATCTTTGCGGTTCTCACTCTTCGGTGTTACTAATTTCAACATAGCGGCTCTCCTCTTTCTTGCCGGTTTCCGGCAGGTTTGGCTTTGTCACCAACGAGGTTATGCCGCTATGCTTCTCTTGTCACCCATCCACAACTTTCCAAAATTTCTCGTTTTTTATTATTTTTAATTTAAACTCAAAGCCCTCTTGCATGGAAGGTCATTTAATCGTAAAGTTATGACAGTTTTAAATTTAAACTATTCTTTCTTGGAAACTAAAAAAAACAATAAATAGTTTATAAATTGATCATTCAAGCTTGTAATAGGTGTACCAGCTCATCAACTTTGAACTTGTGGTACTTGCAAATTATCGGCCTATAAGAGTGATTAACGGTGAGCCAAGACTATTTTATTTTTCTAAAAGAGGATTAAGTGCACAGAAGTGATGAGGTAAGTCTATTATGAACGATATTAGACACCCCTATCTTTCCGTTGTTATCCCTGTCTACCAGGCGGAGAGCTGCCTTGATGAATTATATGTTCGATTAAAGGCTGCATTAGAAAGCATCTCGCAAAATTTTGAAATCGTGCTTGTCGAAGACTGCAGTAGCGACAATTCATGGCAAATCATTAAGCGCTTAGCGACATCTGACCCCCGCGTGCGTGGCCTTTTGTTGAGTCGGAACTTTGGCCAGCACTACGGCCTTACCGCAGGGTTGGATATATGCCAAGGTGATTGGGTGGTTGTGATGGACTGTGACTTACAAGATCGCCCCGAAGAAATTCCACGTTTGTATGCCAAGGCAAAAGAGGGTTTTGACATTGTGCTCGCACTTCGCGGCACGCGGAGTGATCCGACCTTTAAGCGTATGACATCTTGGCTATTCTACAAGATATTTAGTTATTTGGCAGATATGAAGTATGAAGGGGCCAGTGGTAATTTTCGTATTATGTCGCGTAAGGTGGTAGCGAGCTTTTGCCAAATGCGCGAGCAATTGCGTTTCTTTGGCGGCTTGGTACAGTGGATGGGCTTTCACACCATAAGTATCGAAGTAGAGCATGCTGAACGTTTCAAGGGCAAATCTACCTACACTTTCGGGAAATTGTGGAAACTTGCCGCTGACACCATCATCGCCTATTCTGATAAGCCGTTACGCCTAGCTGTGCGGTTAGGCTTCTTAATGGCGTTCGTATCATTTTGTAGCGGTGCTTATCTCCTTGGACATGCATTACTTTACGGCTCGACTGTTCCCGGTTGGAATAGTCTGATTGTCTCGATTTATTTTATTGGTGGAATTATAATCACTATACTTGGCATTATAGGCATCTATCTTGGCAAAACTTTCGACGAAACTAAAAGACGCCCCTTATACATTGTCAGGCAAACTACTTTTTTTAGCGAGAGTTCAATTGACTGAACTGCGAGGTTAATAAAGGCGAAGTCCTATGAAAATATTGATATTTTCTTTAGGTGGAAAAAGGTTTTAGTGTAGTTAAGGCACTGGTTGAGTCTACAAATATTTTCTCGCTTTCTTGTGTGATTGGAAAGGATTAGGGTATAGCTGATGACTATAGTGCTAGATTTACGATCTTCTGCGCCCAAAATGGAATAGGTTATTCACTAACGTAAGGATTCGACCTACAGCGCGGATAAATATGACCTGTTTCTGGCAATTAGTTGACGGTGGATAATTCACGACATACCAGAAGAAAAATTAATTGTTTTTCATGTTTCGCTGTTGCTAAGATATAGAGGCTTTGCTCCGCATTGTTAAGGCACTTATTAATAAAGAAAAGATCACCGGCGTAACGGCATTGTTAGTGGCAAAAAAATACGATCGGGGTAATATACTTCTTCAAAAGAGTATGGAGATCATTTATCCAATTAATATTGAGCGGGAGATTTGTCGAATTTTGTACCTTTACGCTAGTCTTGCAGTGGAACTAATAATCAAATTAAATAATGGATTAATTAGCAGAACCGGAGACCCTCAAAAGGAAACGGACGCGACCTATAGTCTTTGGCGGGGTGAGGAAGATTATCGTATTGAATGGAATGACGCCGCAGTGAGCATTGAACATTTCAAAAGTTGCGTCAGCCGACCTTGTCGGGGTGCCGCTGCTATATTAGACGGACGTATCGTTACTTCCCCTAAAATACTTTCGAAGCATATTTTATTAGGTTTTGTGGCCTTTGAGTCAGATTGATCTTTATGGAATTCAATGACGTTTTTTTAAAAAAAATAGAAGGTAATAAATAGAATATGGATATTGGATTTAAAGCACACTATTTTAAAGAATTGGCCGAATTGGAGGGTAGGAATTTTTGGTTTCGGGCAAGGAATAAGATTCTACTTTGGGCGATACAAAAGTATTCTCAAAAGGTAAAAAATTTTCTTGAAATCGGATGTGGAACTGGCTTTGTCATTTCTGCGATTTCAAAACAATTTCCCGATACTAGTTTAATAGGTAGCGAATATTTTGAGGAGGGTTTAATTTACGCCCGCCAACGCGTACCTAGTGGCAAGTTTACGCAAATGGACGCACGGCAAATTCCTTATGAATCAGAATTTGATGCCATTGGGGCATTTGATGTTATTGAACATATAGTTGAGGATGAGGTTGTCCTTCAGCAAATTTTTAAAGCTCTTAAGCCTACCGGTATTATGTATTTAACTGTACCACAGCACCGATGGCTTTGGAGTTCTGTAGATAAATATGCCTGCCACGTCAGACGATACAGCGCTCATGAG
>JAYUEB010000472.1:0-13211 GCA_043739525.1 Bdellovibrionales bacterium | reverse complement strand
AGCTCATTGAATGCGAAACCATACAAGCTCGCGAGTGCTGGATTAGCAGACCAGTTGACAGATGGCTTTTTTTTCCAAACAAAACTTCGAAAGTCTTTTCCAATTTCAACGAAGTCTTGTTCTAGGAGCTCGACTGCAACAAGACTCAAATAGACTTTTTGAAGGTAAGATAATTTTTGAATTTCGATATTCGTGCTTCCGGTCCATGGAGACGTGACTTGAGCGACGATTGGCCCACCATCCATTTCGTCGGTGGCCAAATGAAGGGTTGCACCTAAAAAGCGCGCTTTTGCATCCAAGGCCATCTTAGCGGCGCCGATTCCTTTGAACGCAGGTAAAAGGGATGGGTGAATATTGAGGGTGGGCAGGGATAGAAGAAGTTCTTTTGTAACAAGCTTAGAGTAATACATGATCACAAAATGGCAGTTGGCCTGCTTAAACTCATCGGCGGCTAACTTTGAAAAAGTAGCGATATTAGAGCTCTCTAAGCGTCTTCTGGCGATGCCCCGCGAGTCTGCGAGTTCTTCGGCTCCGCAGGGGCGATCAGTTATTAAAAAGAAGTCTTTCGGGTTATGAGTCTGAGTCGAGAAAAAAATATCGACGGCAGAAAAGAATGCGCTTCCTCCTGCCGAACAAAGAACTCCAATTTTTTTCGGATGCATTATCATTTTAGAGCCTTGAACTTACAAATAAAAAAACTTCAGATTTCGATCGTTCCAGGAAGTAATTGCCTCAATATTTTTTTTGGCATTTCGAGGATTTAAGCCTACGTAGATAACTTCAATTTGTGCCGGTAGTTTTTCAGGCGCTACAACGGGCTTATCATGGACCTTTTTGCCTTGAAGAAAAGGATTTTGATCAATCACACAATCGATTTTGGAAAGATCTTTTAGACAAGTTCCTATGAAAGTTCCGTAAAAGCCAGATCCGTAAATTGCAGCACGTGGATGATTCTTGAGGTCGGCTTCAAAGCTTTGAATATTGTCAGAAGCTTTTTGCCAAAACGAGACCATCTTCTGAACAGAAGCTTTGGAACTGGCTATTTGTTCGCGAGTCGCAAGTTTATCTAGCCCGCCATCTTTTTTTGCTAGAATGACAAATGCGCCCGTGTGCAAATCAGTCTCTAATTTTACCAAAGAAAATCCGGCAGTTTTGAGCACATACCTTATAGATGTTTCAGTAAAGTGGTTGACATGGTCGACAACCACAAGATCCGCAATGTTAGTGAAAATATTGGGAACAATAGCGTAGAGTAGTCCGCCAGGTTTTAGCACTGATCCGATTTGCTTTGTTGACGCTTCGGCGTCGGCAGCGTGTTCGAGCGAGAAAAAAGAAGTTACGATATCAAAATACTCTTCCCAAGAACTCTTTGGCACTCCTATAGCCCAGTTTTCTTTTTCTACAAAACGTTCCCAATAAGGAAGATACATATCGCTGACGTCAAATAAATACGGAACTAGGCCTGGCTCGCGCTGAACTATTCGCTTTAAGGTAGAGCTTTTAGCGCAGCCGAAATCTAAAATTCGAGCATCTTTTGGCAGGCTAACTAAAGAAAAAAAAGTGTCAACCTGGTGATCAGTTCGAAAGATTTTTTCTCCGTTACGAATTTCATAAATTTGATCTTCTTCTTCGCTTTCGAGTAATATCTTATAGTCTTCGGCGTAGTAGTCGACAAGATTGGTTTCCTCTTGGGTTTGAACGTGCCCACACTCGTCACAAAAGAAAACTTTAGTGCTTACTGGCCACACCTGACAAAGAGATGTAATCGAGAGATCACGAGCCGATTTGTAAATTACTTTATTGAGCAATGTTTTACAAACATTGCAATGTAGGTCGATCTTGGTTTGGTTCACATATGCCTCTGGCTTTCTAGTCATTAATCAATACATAGCTCTGGATGAATTTTTCGAAAATCTTGCCCGGCTGCAAACGATCCCTTCCAGCCAATCTTTATGCCAATGGGGTGAGCAAAATTAAAATAGCGAAACTGCATTGACCAACGAGAACGATTACCTTGATTGATTCCTGATGCATGTAACACCAGAAAATCGAGAATCACTAAATCTCCTGGATTCGTGCATGGGCTGATTTTTTCAAAACGAGAAACAAGATTTTTCTCGTTCTCTAAGATAAGTGAGTAGGCCCCCGACTTTTCGGGATTTTTCGGGTCTGTCGTATGCACTGGAATCGGACCAAGAGAATGCGAGCCCAGGCAAATTTGCACAGGGCCGAGGTCTGGAGAAATTGGGACGAGAGAGCTCCAGAAAACGAGGCCGTCAGGGCTGCGAAGTTGAGCCGGATATTCCTGATGCCATGGCGCTTGAAACTTATTTTCATATGGGTTGTCTATGCGTATCCCGTATCCGCCCGCTGCAATGCCAGGCATCGAGTTGGGACGTAATTCCTTAAAAAGTCGTTCATGTCTATCGTCGCCTACCATCACGAAGAAAGCGGGAATTTGCTTTATGGCATCATAAACCTCACCCCCATAAGCTCGATTGGCGGCGATTAGCTCGTTGTATCCCGAATCGAAATGGCCTGCAGAAAATGCTTTTTGTGAGATGGGTAATTGGTATTTCTTAATCAATAAACCTATAATTTCGTAAATACCCAGCTGTATGCGCCCCAAGGCCTCCGGATCGTAAAACGATGGAATTACCAAAACTCCATTTTCATTGAATTCGTGAATTTGTGCTTGAGAGAGGACACCGGTACCTTGCATAATTTCAATCTCTATCAGTGTTTACCCGCACTCGTCCATCATAATCCGAGTTCAACAATCAGGTCGTACGAAGAACCAAATAAGGCCTATTTACTGATTCTAAGCTTTTATCCGAAGCTTTATTCTAGCTCTATTGAGGCTGACTTTTTCAGGAGCCGACTAAGAAGTAAAATTCGTGAACTTTGCCGCCTAGCACACCGAATTAATAGCGCGTTGACCTAAAGCTGGGGGTCAGCATAAGTTCTTTTTTGCCGGATTAATAAAGAGGCTAAACTATTTGTTTGAAACAGATTAACGTCTATAAAATGCTGCAAAAACGATGATACACTTTAAAGAGCACTCGACATCTTTAGCAGGCTTAAAGCTCGTTGAACGAATTCCTCTACTTGACGATAGGGGAGTTTTTACGCGGATGTGGTGCGCCGATGAATTAAGAGATCTTGGTTGGACCGATCCGGTTTGTCAAATTAACCACACCATCACAAAACGTGTAGGGGCCGTCAGGGGGTTACATTTTCAGACCCATCCACATGCCGAAATGAAATTCATCAGTTGTTTACGTGGAGAGGTATTTGACGTCGTGGTCGATTTAAGAATGGGCTCGCCCACGTTTTTAAAATGGCATGGAGAAATTTTGTCATCCAAAAAAAACATAAGTCTGTTGGTGCCGAAAGGCTTCGCCCACGGGTTTCAAGTTTTGTCCGAAAATTCCGAGCTCTTGTATTTACATTCCGAGACTTATTCTAAATCTCATGAATCGGGAATTTTGGCTGATGACCCCCAAATAGCAATTAAATGGCCTCTTGCGATTTCGGAACGGTCTTTCCGAGACGAAAAACATTCCTTAGTTTCCAGTCAATGGAAGGGACTCATTTTATGAATTGTCGACATTGTCTAAATAAGCTGACTCTTTCTTTTGTTGATCTTGGGACTGCCCCTCCATCAAACTCCTATCTAAATAAAAAGCAATTGCATTCCTCCGAGGCTTGGTATCCCCTGCATGTACTCATTTGTAAACAATGCTGGTTGGTACAAACCGAAGACTACAATGACGCCAACGAATTGTTTACGGACGACTACGCATATTTCAGCTCATTTTCGACCTCTTGGCTCGAGCATTCTCGCCTTTACGCCTCGGCAATGCTTGAGCGATTTGCACTTAACGAAAAGAGCCTAGTTGTAGAGGTAGCGGCGAATGATGGTTACCTTCTTCAGTACTTTCAGAAATTAAATATTAACTGCTTAGGAATAGAGCCCACTAAAAGCACGGCTATGGCCGCTGAAGCAAAAGGAATAAAAATAATTCATGAGTTCTTTAGTCTTAATTTGGCAGAGAACATGCTGCGCGAAAATCAATGTGCAGACCTTATGATAGCTAACAATGTGCTTGCCCACGTTCCTGATATTAATGATTTTACCCAGGGTTTTACAAAAATTCTAAAACCTCAAGGGGTTGCTACTTTTGAGTTCCCGCATGTTCTTCACCTTGTAGAAAAGCTGTTATTTGATACAATTTATCATGAACACTATTCGTATTTGTCCCTTCGCTCTGTTCATCAAATTTTTGAGAAGGCTGGCTTGCAGATTTTTGACGTCGAGGAGTACCCAACTCAAGGTGGCAGCTTGCGTGTTTTTGCTCAGAGACGCGATACAGGTAAGGCTCCTGTAAATAACTCTGTTGCCAAAATTTTAGATAGGGAAGAGCGAGCGGGCTTATTTAAAGAAGAAACTTATATTAACTTTCAGCGCCTAGTGGAAAAAAGCAAAAATAATTTTCTGAAGTTCTTAATTAAAGCAAAGGACGAGGGCAAAACGGTAGGCGCCTATGGTGCTGCGGCTAAAGGAAATACCTTGATTAATTTTGCTGGTGTACGTGTGGATCTGATACCGTGGATCGCGGATCGAAATCCAGATAAGCAAAACAAATATATTCCGGGCGGACGAATCCCCATTGTCTCTGAGGACTACTTAAAAAGGGATAAGCCGGACTACGTAATTTTAATACCGTGGAATTTGAAAACTGAATTGACGGCTCAACTCAGTTACGTGCGCGAATGGGGTGGAAAATTTGTTGTTGCTCAGCCAAACTTGGAGATTTTTTAAGTGAAGTTGGAGAAGTCGCGAATATTTTATACCAAACCCTCGGTTACCGAGCTCGAAGTTGGACTTGCAACGGACGCTGCTCGGAACGGGTGGGGTGAAAAGTGTTACGACTACATTCACAAATTTGAAGATAATTTTAGAAAACATTTAGGATCAAGCTTTGCAATTTCTACCTCCAGCTGTACAGGCGCCCTTCATATGGGCTTGGCGGCCCTCAATATTGGGCCTGGAGACGAGATCATTCTTGCCGATACCAATTGGGTAGCTACGGTTTCGCCAATCCAATACCTAGGCGCGAAACCTGTTTTTGTTGATATATTGCCCGATTCTTGGTGCATTGATCCAGTTTTCGTGGAGAAAGCAATCACTTCAAAAACCAAGGCCATTATTGCAACTCATATCTATGGCAATCTTTGTGATATGGATCGCTTGCTCGAGATTGGCAAGAAGCACGATATTCCAGTGATTGAGGATGCAGCCGAGGCTATCGGGTCAAAGTGGAGAGGGATTCGCGCCGGAAATTTAGGGAAATTCGGCGTTTTTTCATTTCACGGTTCAAAAACCATTACCACAGGTGAAGGTGGAATGTTTGTAACTAATGATGAACGCCTATTTTCAAGAGTATTAACGCTTTCAAATCATGGTCGAAGCATGTCCACTCAGAAGCAATTTTGGCCTGATACAATAGGCTTCAAATACAAATTGTCGAATCTGCAGGCTGCTCTTGGCGTCGGTCAGCTTGAGCGTATCGAATCCTTGATTGCGCGAAAGCGAGAGATATTAATCAAGTACAAGTCGGGATTAAGCAACCTGGCGGAAATTAGTTTAAATCCAGAGCCGGAGCATGCAACAAATGGAAGTTGGATGCCGACCGCTGTTTTCAGCGAAAAATCTCAGGTGACTCGCGAGAAACTTCAGGTGGCTTTTGCGCGTGAAAATGTGGACGCAAGGGTTTTTTTCTGGCCCTTGAGCTCCTTGCCTATGTTTAAAGAACAGCCAGAAAATGTAAATGCCTATTCAATTCCAAGACGTGCTATTAATTTGCCAAGTTACCATGATATTCAGGACGAAGACATTCATAGAGTCATAGAGGTTTTACGAGGTGTAATCTTTGATAAGTGAATTTTTTCTTTAGGTATGCAGTTTTAATTTTATGGAGTTTTTAAGGTGTCGGTCTTTTCAAAGAGAGTAAAATAATTCAAATGTCTCAATTCGAACAATATAGAACCGTCATATATTCCCCGGACGAGCGAAGTAAATGGAGTTATTGGAACTGCTACCGAACCATGTTTAAAAATATGTTTCGTAGCCGTGAGCTAATATATCAACTGTTTAAAAGGGATTTCTTAGCCGCTTATAAGAAGTCATTTTTAGGGCTTGGCTGGGTTGTGATTTCGCCTTTAGTTGGAATTGCATCTTGGATTTTCATGAGAATGACAGGGATCTTAAATCCAGGTGACGTGGGTGTGCCCTATCCGCTTTATGTATTGATTGGCTCGTCGATTTGGGGACTTTTCATGGGATTTTATACGGCCGGTGAATCGACTTTGTCGTCGGGGACGGGCTTTATTCTGCAGGTGAAATACCCCCACGAGGCACTTCTCATCAAACAAACGGCACAACACTTAGCCAATTTTATTATTGGCTTTGCGCTGAATCTGTCGATCTTTTTGTTCTTTGGCCTTTTACCAAACTGGAAGATTATTTTTTTTCCGTTTTTGGTGTTACCTTTGTTTTTTTTAGGTGCCGGAATGGGTCTCGTAATGTCGGTTCTGACAGTTGTTTCAACTGAAATTCAACGAGGATTTGCTATTCTCCTTGGTCTGTTGATTTATGCGACGCCGGTCATTTATTCTTCTAATATTCAGAGCCCTTTGCTTAAAAAAATAATTTATTGGAACCCATTAACATATCTTATTTCTGTTCCTAGAGACGCGATTCTGACAGGAAAAATTGAAAATTGGCCACATTATTTTATCGCTGCAGGTGTCTCACTCTTTGTTTTCATTATTTCTTGGCGGCTATTTTTTGTTTCCGAAGAAATCGTGATAGAGAAAATGATTTAGGTCGAAATATGAATGATGACACTCTCATAAAGGTTGAAAACGTATCTAAGAAGTTTTGCAAAAGCCTTCGCCGTAGCATGTACTATGGCACTCTCGATGTAACGAAGAGAATGATCGGCTTATCAGTCGATACCTCACGGCTTCGCGAGAGTGAGTTCTGGGCACTCGATGATATTTCATTTGAGGTAAAAAGGGGCGAGACACTTGGAATTATGGGCGCCAATGGGTCGGGAAAGTCAACTCTGTTGAGGGTTCTAAGTGGGATTTATCCCCCCGACAAAGGAAGAGTGACCATTCGCGGGCGGGTGGGGGCATTGATCGCAGTGGGGGCGGGTTTTCACCCTCATATGACGGGGCGTGAAAATATTTTTCTGAATGGAACAATTCTGGGTATGACCCGTGAGGAAATTGCCAGAAATCTCGATAGCATCATTGATTTTGCGGAGATTGGCGATTTTATCGATGCGCCGGTAAATACTTATTCCTCGGGAATGTATGTCCGTCTTGGATTTGCGATAGCGATACATTGCGAGCCGGATATTCTTATAGCTGATGAAGTATTGTCGGTTGGCGATTATATGTTTCAGATGAAATGCTTTGATAAAATTCAGGAACTTCTTAAGAGGGGTACGGCTGTATTATTAGTTTCGCACTCTGATGTGGCTGTTCGATCGGTATGTTCCCGCGTTGCCATAGTACATCGAACCAAAATGGTGGCAATGGGTAAAACTGACGACATGATCAATAAATATCGGAGTATCGTTATCAATGAAATGCAAAAGGAAAAGCGACAGAAAGACACGAGCACAGGATTTAACGAGAAGGCAGGTACTTTTACGACAGGCAACGTGCTCATAAATAATATTCGTATACATGACAAATTTGGCAATTTAATTCGGGAGAACAAGCTAGAGCTTAAGAAAATTCCATATTCTCGTGAAAGCAGTATTACGATTACGGCTGACATTGATGTTAAAAGTGACCTTACAAACTGCCGAATTACCTTTTATTTGCGAGACCTGAGTAAAAGAGAGCTGACTTATGTTTGCGGCGCTGGCATTTCGAAAGAGAATTCTCTGGCGATGAAGCATATTTCGAAGGGGCACAAAAAACTCACTTTCAAGCTCGACATCTCAAATCTCACTCCCGGAGTTTATTCAATCATTGGCGGTGTTGCTGATGATCAGTTTCACATTAAAGTTCATGGTTCAGTTGATGAGACGGACGCCTTGACCATTGAAGTGGTCAATTCGTCAGAACTTGTAGAAAACGACGTCGTTTTAAATCGCCCGTACTATGTTCCGAATTATAGTTGCACGCTCGATTGAGTTAGGTTGATGAGCCAAGTTTGTATAAAGCTCTTTTCATAAGTGAATAAACTTTAAAGGCAATGGTATTTTTAAAGCGTTCGATTTTTTTTTCTAAAAGAACATTTTGTTGAGATAATAAAGTTATTTCGTTGTTCATGCGATCAACAAGTTTAGCTGAGCTGGATTTAGATTCTAATAAATTCGCAACTTGAGTTCTCATACGCATCAGGTCAATGACAAAGTTCTTCATTATCTGGTCCCGAAATACATTTGATATGGCAAGTGTGTAGTCAGCAGCTACGCTTGCGGGAAAGATGTGTTCCTCGGGATTTTCAACGTCAGGCTCAAGGGGTTCTTTGTCGATACGATCAAGTTCAGTGATAAAGCGTTTCTTAAATAATACTCTATTGTCAATTTTAACATCAGAAAGAGTGATGGCAGCCAAATTAAAGACGCAGTCCGAGCCCCATACGTTCAGACCATAGGACATCGGGCTCAATGCCCATGCCTCTCTGCAAATCCTAGTTCGAAAAACCGAATATATGAGATTAGCTTTTCCGAGGCTTTCAGATTCGGTCAAATAAGAAACTATGTCCAGAGTCTTGTTTTCAGTAGTCGAAAATCGTTCAAAGCTTCGATATGACCTGCCCTGGCGCCCATATCCATCAATGTTTGTCATGTTTGAGAATGCTAAGCCGCAGTTCTCGTTATTAAGAAGCTGGGTCATCCCGCCGAGAATAAAGTCGGGGAACCATTCATCATCGCTGCTGGCCCACATAAAAAACTCTTCGTCCGCTTGGTCTAAGAGAAATTTAAAATTCCCACTGGCACCCAGATTTTCAGTTTGTTTAACATAGGAAATGCGTTTGTCGCGACCGACAAACTGGCTGCAAATTTCAGGAGTTTTATCTGTTGAACAATTGTCTGAAATTAAGAGCTTCCAGTCTGTAAAACTTTGGGCGCATAGCGAGGTTAAGGCATGTGATATGAATTTCTCGCCATTGTAAACAGGCATACCAATAAAAAGTTTTGCTCTAGTCAACTTGATCTCGTTGCCATTCTGGCCTAGTGGTTCTTTGGTTTAAGGTTCGAAACTCATAAGAAATCATTTACATTCATCCTAATGGCACTTCAAATCAAAAACTAAACATTTCTGATGGATTTAATTTTGCCGCACAGTTACTTGAGGACCGTCTCGACTCTATTAATTGCTTGGACATCTTTCAAGAAAATCCCTTTTTATAAGCGAAAAAGGCGTGTTTCTGTGTTGCCATTAGTATAAAGTCACGTTTCAAAATAGTAAAAGGAAAGGAAATTAGTATGCCTAAGAGATTAATAGATTACCGAAAACACGGATATAGTCAGTCCGGTGAAGAGGGCGTATTAACCCAAATTTTTAAGATTTTGGGCATAGCTAAAGGCGCGTGCTGTGAGTTTGGTGCCTGGGATGGAATTCATCTGTCAAATACTCGGGCACTCATGGAATTGGGTTGGAGAGGATTGATGATTGAGGCCGATAAGGAGCGCTTTATCGATCTTAGAAAGAACTATTCCGACAATTCAGGTGCTATTTGCGTTTGTGAATTTGTTGATTCTGCGGCCAATTCACTTGCGAAAATAGCTAAGCGGAATGGCTTGAACGAGCGTCTTGATTTTGTCAGTATCGATATCGACGGGCTAGATTACGAATGTTTTGTGTCTCTAAAAGATTTTGATCAATTTCCTAAAGTCGTTTGTATAGAAGCTCATACTTGTCATATGGCAGATGATGAACGTGAACTGGGAAAAATGGCTCCGGGCAAGGATCCAGGGCAGCCGCTAGGATTATACGTTAAGGCTGCTAAAAAAATGGGTTATCGTCTTGTATGTTTCTTGGGAACCAATGCCTTCTTTGTCCATAAAGATGCAGGCCAAGAAGAGGAGTTGCCGGAGCTTACGGCAAAAGTAGCCACTGCCCAGAATTTCGAGTTGGTAAAGGAAAGTAAGTTTGCTACTGAGTTTTTGTATAAGGTCAATCTTGGTTTGGAGCCGCCATTTTATCGATTTCATAATCCACAATTTTCAAGACGCTCTCTTGAAATTCCGATTTTGAGAGCAATTCAACTGCGTTATTTAAATAGACCCGCTCAAGAATAGTTTTGAAAATCAGACTAAGCTCGATCTTGATATAATAGATGGCTTGTAGCAGAGCTCACTAGCACGTGAAGACTTAAATTTCAGAGGTCTTCTGTTGCAGTGGGAAGAATATTAAAATATGTTCTTTAAAATGATAAATAGTGAAATCTCTGTGATTATTCCCAGCTACAATTGTGAGAAGTATATCGAGCGGGCGATTAACTCTGCAATGATACAGTCCTTAGTTCCTAAGGAAATCATAATTGTCGATGACGGTTCGACCGACAACACACGTGCGTTGGTTGAAAACCTACAAAAGCGAACTTCAACTCAATTGACTTATTTGTACAAAGAAAACGGCGGACTAAGCTCGGCTCGAAATTTCGGTATTAAGAACTCTAGTACCTCTTTATTAGCATTTTTGGATTCTGATGACGAATGGCATAGTGAAAAGCTGCAGATGCAGTTTGAGCTACTGGCCTCGCAAAACGAGACGGGGAATTTAGGAGTTGTTTATTGTGATTGCGAGCTTATAGATGAATTTGGGAAAAAGATGTTTGCACCAAGATCCACATACATAGATGTGTCTTTAAAAGGTTCTATATTTAATCAACTGCTTGAAGCTAACAGGGTTGCTGGTAGTGGCAGTGGGGTATTGGTTAAAAAAGAGTGTTTTGATAAGGTTGGTTTATTCGATGAGAAATTAACCGCAGCTGAGGACTGGGACATGTGGCTTAGAATCGCTGAATACTATAGTTTCGATTTTGTAGATAAGATCTTGGTAAAAATTAGAAGACACAAAGGGAACATGCAAGGGGACGCGGAACGCATGTTCAAGAATGAACTATCTTTGATGGTTAACTGGGCTAGAAAACTAGAGGTTGAGAGTATTCCAAAATCTTGGCCTCATAAAATCACAGAATATATTGTTCAACAGTTGCCACGGACCAAAGGTCTCGTGGAGATCTTTCAAAACATCCCTAGAGATGTCGAAATCAAATTATTTTATGGAGATCAGGGCTCCATTCGAGCCGCTATAATGTATAAACTTGCATATCGAGTTTATCGACAGCTCCGAAATTGCGCTAAGTCATTTCTGGTAAATTTGTATAATCTGCTTAACGGCGTCATTCTTTGTTCCGTGAGCTTCCTCCCTATCTATACAACAAATAGAAAAAATGAGTGATCCAATAATTTCTGTAGTCATGCCGGTGTTTAATTCCCAAGGCTTTTTAGAAGAGGCCGTTCGAAGTATTTTAGGTCAAAGTTACACCGATTTTGAACTACTTGTAATCGACGATTCCTCTACAGACGATAGCTATCGGATAGCGGAAAAGATTTCAAAAATTGACAGTCGAGTGAGGGTGCTAAGGAACAAATATAAAAAAGGAATAGTGGGTGCTTTAAATTTTGGTTTGGCAAACTCGAAAGGAAAATATATTGCCCGAATGGACTCAGACGACATCTCCCGCCGGGATCGTTTCGAAAAACAGGTCAATTTACTTGATAGAAACCCTAGCATTGCACTTGTGGGTACCGCTTATGCACCATTCAATGAAAATGGCATAAGGACTATTATAAAACATCCGGAAACCTCTATTGAAATTGCTTGGAAGTATTTATTCGACTCTTTCTTCTGTCACCCGTCGGTAATGTTTAGAAGCTGCGTGATTGGTGAAGTTGGCTCGTATCCAGAACAAGTTGCGGAAGACTATGCCTTCTTCTCAGAAATTGTGCAGAAACGGCGATGCTGGAATTTGCAGGAGCCACTTCTGAATTATCGTGAACACTCGACGAATCTTTCGATTTCAAAAAAAATGGAGCTGATCGCTTCGGTTGAGCTGGTTTCGAAAAAATCTTTTTTGTCAGTTTTCGGGAATTTAGATGACTACAATCTACTCCGCAAATTTGTGGTCAATGGCGAAGTCTCAGCAAGAGAAAGTATCAAAGTATTTTTTGCGGCACTTATATTTTCTAGAAAACTTCGAAGAAAGTACAAGGGCGAAATTTCGCATCAAGAAAACTTTAGATTCTTACGATCAATTAGTTTTCAAATTCTTTCTGGGCTGATGAATTCATTAAAGGGGACGAGGTAATCAATGTTTTTTCCGCATTTAATTAAATCGATTAAAGAAAGCGACAGAGTACTTGAAATTGGCCCTGGAGGGAGTCCTCATCCTCGCGCTGATGTTTTTCTAGAGCATCGTTTCGACACTGAAGAGGAAGAGGCTTCACAGCGAGGTCATGCCGCAAAGCCTCGATTGGAGAAACCTGTTGTTTATTATTCGGGTGATCAATTTCCATTTAAAGATAATGAGTTTGACTATGTAATTTGTTCCCATGTTTTAGAGCATGTCCCCAATCCGGCCAAATTTATTTCCGAGCTAACTCGCGTCGGAAAGAAAGGCTATTTGGAGTTCCCTTTAGCTTACTACGATTTTATTTATGATATTCCGGATCATATTACCTTTGCATACTTTACTGGAAGCGAGATCAATTGGATGCCCAAAAAGGAATTCTCTTTGGCGCCTTACAAAGCTTTGCAATCTCATTTAAAGCGTAGCATGGAGTTTGAATACTTTTCTTTCATTGACCAAATGAAGCCTATTTTTTTTCAGGGCTTCGAATGGTTTGATGCCATCAAAACAAAACAGGTTCATTCCATCGAAGAGGTCATTTGGCCAAAGATTGAAAAGGTGCTGCTGCCGTTTAAAGATTGTGAATGGTCGACAGAATTTAAAATTGTGAGCGCTTCAGCACCCATACCCGTTGCAGTCCAAAATCATCAACAGCCATCCATCGCTTATCGTGCGGCAAGAAAAATATATCGAAAGTATTTTAAGAAATGGTGGACCGAACTTAATTAAAATATTTGTTAAAGAGGCACAGAGATAT
>JAYUEB010000471.1:0-4430 GCA_043739525.1 Bdellovibrionales bacterium | reverse complement strand
TCAAAAAGCTTAAACCTAGACTAGTAAGGCCCTAAAAAGACCGCTAAATCTAAAAAAGTTATCCACAAAATACCAACTAAATGAAGAAAGAACCCAGTTGGCAGGGTAGGTTGCAGTTTACGGGCAGCTGTCCTCCGTAATCAGTTAGACAGTTTCGGTCTCAGCCTACGGACGGCCGACTGAGACCGAAACGGCTTAACCGATTACGGAGGACAGCTGCCCGTAAACTGCACCCTCCTCTAAGGGTTTAATATCACTAGGATTTAAGCCTATTTGCCAACTTTGGCAAGATAAGTCTCATCAACGGTCTGAACAACAAGTGCAGCCGCCTGCGTTCTCTCTTGCCCGGCAAGTAGAGTCGAAAGGTAGCGCTCACTACTACTCGGAATAATCACAACCATGAGCTTGTTCTTATTTTCAGGTTTTGCAGCCTGTCTTAAGGCCGCAACAATTGCAGCCCCTGAGCTAATTCCGGCAGGAATTCCTTCTTCTTTATTTAAACGTTTTGCCATCGCAATTGATTCTTCGGCGGAGACAGCTTCAATTCCATCGATCATTTTTGTATTTAAATTTTTTGGAATAAAACCTGCACCGAGCCCTTGAATTTTGTGTGGGCCTGGCTTTCCACCTGAAATCACAGCAGACTCGGAAGGCTCAACAACAATCAATTTGAAGCCAGGTTTTTTTGCTTTGATGACTTCAGCAACACCAGTTGAAGTACCACCGGTGCCAACACCACTGATCAGGATATCGACTTTGCCGTCGGTGTCATTCCAAATTTCAAGTGCAGTTGTTTTGCGATGGATTTCGGGATTTGCATTATTCTCAAATTGCTTTGGTGAAAAGATGCTTTTGTCTCTATCGATCAGCTCCATTGATTTTGCGATTGCACCCTTCATACCTAGGGGACCGGGAGTTAAAATCACTTCGGCTCCCAACAGTAAGAGCAAAGTTTTCCTTTCTTGAGAAACGCTTTCGGGCATGACGAGGGTGAGAGGATAACCCTTGGCCGCACAGACAAATGCGAGCGCAATTCCGGTATTGCCACTTGTTGGTTCAAGAATTTTTTGTCCAGGCGTTAGCTTTCCGGAAGCTTCTGCTTGCTCAATCATATTTACGCCAATGCGATCTTTTACTGAACTAAGGGGATTAAAAAACTCAAGTTTCAGCAAAATATCGACCGGCAAATCACGACCAATTTTTTGCATACGAACTAGAGGAGTGCGACCAATTGTTTTGGTGATATTTTCATACACATTCATTTGAAATGTCCTTATCTTTTTATGAATCCAAGTGCTTCGTGCACCTTTGTTAAAGTAAGAGATGCACGTTCTTGAGCCTTCTCGGCGCTTCGTTTCAGGATCCGATCGAGCTCGGTTTTTTCACTTAATAATTTATCGACTTCAGCTCGAATGGGTGCAAAAAGTGCAATGATCATATCGGCAGTTTGCATTTTGAAAAAACCATATTGTTTTCCAACCAGGCCATCCGCAATTTCTTGAGGGGATTTGCCGCTGATTGCAGCCTGTATACTTAGAAGATTTTTAATTCCGGGCTGATCATCACTGAGCTTAATTTCGTTAACTGAGTCCGTTACGGCACGCTTGAGCTTTTTCATAATCACGTCGTCACTATCATTTAAAAACACGGTTGCAGTTATGTCTTCATCCGATTTGGACATTTTTTTAAGTGGATCTTGAAGACTCATAATACGAGCGCCTGTTGCCGGAATATAAATTTCAGGAATTTGAAAGAGGGGCCCGTAGAGTTTATTCATGCGCCCGGCTAGATCGCGAGCAAGTTCCATGTGTTGTTTTTGATCGTTACCAACGGGAACAAGATGAGTTTGATAAAGTAAAATATCTGCAGCCATCAAAGCTGGGTAAACAAAAATTCCAGTTGGGATATTGTCACTCTTACCGCTCTTCTCTTTGAACTGAGTCATGCGGTTGAGCTCGCCCATGTTTGAGAAGCAGGTCACAATCCAGCTGAGCTCGGCATGTTGAGGCACGTGCGATTGTGCAAAGACCAAGCTTTTTTTAGGATCAATTCCACAGGCGATATAGCTTGCGGCCATACGGTAAGATTGCTCTCGGAGGATTTTAGGATCTTGTCTGAGAGTAATAGAATGAAGATCCACTACTGAAAAGAGGCAATCATACTGATCTTGAAGTTGAACCCAATTTTTCACGGCGCCAAGATAATTGCCAAGCATGATGCCACCGCCAGTTGGTTGGGCAGCAGAAAAAAGTGTTTTTGATTTACCGGGAGTTTGTGTCATCCAAACTATAATCGTGCTTGATAGTTAATCTGTCAACCTGAGGGCGGCACTTGAGCCGGATCCGTCGTGTAATAATCACTTAAGAGGCGGTCCAGTTTAACCGCGTCTTTTGAGGTCGAATTTCCGTAACTTTTCATACCTTGGCCTGCGTAAAGCTCAGCAATACTTTTGAATCCTTCATCTGTTAATTTCCCAGAGCTGTCTAGAATTTTTGCTCTGGGATTTCGACGGAGATAATCGGTCAACTTTTCATTGAGGTTACGAATCGAAGCCTGAAGATTGAGAAAAGGATTTCCGACACAATGAACCTTTGGATCTGTTGCGTATGCACTGAGACGCGCAAACGAATCTCCGCTGACAACAGCGTTCATCACGCCCTTGCGAGTATCGATGCCGTTTGAAACTCCGCAAAAATTTTCATTTTGAGCAATTTTACCATCACTGTTGGTCACGCCAAATAGACCGTGTTCCATTGAGTCTTTAATGGCCTTATTTTTTGGAAAACAATTTCCGCTGCTTTCGTGCGACATAATTGAAATGAGTTCTGAAGGTGAAAAAGGAGTAAAGTTCGTTTGTCTTTGGATTTCAGGCAAAAACTGATTAAGTCCAAAGCCACATGTCTTTTGCATCATCGTATCGGTATCCGAAAACTTTTTAACAATAGCCGCGTCGGCTGCTTTCAAGAGTGGAGTCGATTGATTATCTCGTTTTGCGTTTCTTGGAACTTCAATTACTTCGGGTGGCATCGCACCTAAGGTCCCATCAGCTGTGCTTGCACTTGCTGCAACTTTTTTGGTTTTTGCAAGCGGTGGACTCTTTTGTGTCTTCGCGATACTTGCGGCCGTTTCAACGGCCTGTTTTCTTAAATCATTGAGGCCCGTATCCGGTGTGCCGCAGTTCGTGCAAGTGTCAGTCGATCCCTTGGCCTCAAGCGGGGCGCTCTTAGCTTTAGGTTTAGCATAGAGGCCTGTTGCGTCTGTTGTTTTCATCGAGCTATCAAGTGCCACACCAACATTGCGAATTGAAATATAAAAAGTTGAATCTGTCGGAATATCAGTCGTGAACTTCCCGTCATTTTTAATTTTTGAACCCGGTGCGGCTTTAGAAACGGTGATCGGAATAAAGTAATCTTTTTGCGTGTCATTGAACTTTGCAAAGTCAGGCTGCTTGCCGTCTTTACCATTCATTGCTTGCATCCACTTTTTAACAGAAGCGTCGAAATCAAATTTTCCGTCGGCATTAAACACACAGTAGTCATCCGGGATTTCAATCTGTGTTCCCGCTCCCAGTCTTCCGACCAAGGCAAGAGGTGCGTCTGGATCAGTCGCACCTTCGACATCGCGTAAATTACGAGCTTCAGTGAGAACGACTGTTTTGGCCAAGAGGAGCTGAGATGAAACAAAGTTCAAACATAAAACTGAAATCAGTATTTTCTGTAAATTTTTTTTGATTTGAACTTTAATCAAGAAGGCTCATTTCAGTTGATTTCGGGCCATTATCTTATCGTAACAACTCATAATATTCTTGATATTGATCTTCAATGAATATGCCAGAGGTCTGGAATGTATTTAGGAGCTTTTTCCAAGAGTGTGGCAAGAAATTTGTCTCTAGTTTGAGTCGGTGTCGAAGTTTTTGACAGTCTTATCGCTCGGCAAAGCTTTAGAATCTAGGGATTTAAGGCCAGTGGCTAGACTATTTCGAAGATTGATTTTCTCAATCAGGCTTGGCATTTTATAGGCGGATTTAGTTGAATTTTTGTCACCGTAGAGTCTTTGATACCAATAATAATTTCGCAGAATCATGGTCACGTATTCGCGAGTTTCTTTGTAAGGAATCAAATCCAAAAAAAGCATTTTATCAGTCGAAGGATAGCGTTTTTGCCAAGCTTCTACCTTGAGGCGTCCCGCATTGTAGGCGGCAAGTGCGAGTTCGATGTCACCGCCAAATCTTTGAACTTGATTAAGAAAAAGCTTCACACCGACTTTGATATTTGTAGACGGATCAAAGAGTTTTCGACTCGATAGAAGTGCGATTTTCTTTGCTGTCGGTAGCATGACCTGCATCAGGCCGCGAGCTCCTGCTTTGCTCCGGGCCTTTGGATTAAACGCGCTCTCTTGTCGGATAATCGAAAGAATAATAAAGGGATCCA
>JAYUEB010000470.1:0-4438 GCA_043739525.1 Bdellovibrionales bacterium | reverse complement strand
AGCTTTGAATGCCGCGGTATTTACAGATGGATCTTTTGTGTATATTCCCACGGGAGTTCATTGTCCGATGGATCTTTCAACATACTTTAGAATCAACGCACAGGACACGGGTCAGTTTGAGAGAACTTTGATTATTGCTGAGAGTGGCAGTTTCGTAAATTATCTCGAAGGCTGCACGGCTCCACAAAGAGATTCGAATCAGTTACATGCTGCGGTTGTTGAACTTGTTACACATGACGATGCCGAAATTAAGTATTCGACAGTACAAAATTGGTATACTGGCGATAAAGACGGCCGTGGCGGAATTTATAACTTCGTCACCAAACGCGGAAAATGTCAGGGAAAAAATTCTAAAATCAGTTGGACTCAAATCGAGAGTGGCTCCTCTATTACCTGGAAGTATCCAAGTTGCATTTTGCTCGGCGATAATTCTCAGGGCGCGTTTTACTCAGTCGCTTTGACTCATGACCATATGCAAGCCGACACCGGCACAAAGATGATTCACATTGGTAAGAATACAAAAAGCACGATTATTTCAAAAGGTATATCGACAGGACATTCGAGTAACTCCTATCGCGGACAAGTGAAAATTATGGCCTCGGCTGAGGGCGCACGCAACTATTCACAGTGTGATTCAATGTTGGTAGGAGACAAGTGTTCGGCTAATACCTATCCCTATATAGAGGTTAAAAATAAATCGGCGGTCCTTGAGCATGAGGCAAGTACTTCTCGGATCAGCGAAGATCAGATTTTCTATCTGAAATCGCGTGGCATCGATAGCGAATCTGCAATCTCCCTTTTGGTAAATGGTTTTTGCAAAGATGTTTTTAAGCAGCTTCCACTTGAGTTTTCGGTTGAAGCCGTCAAATTAATTGAAATGAAATTAGAAAATAGCGTTGGTTAGTTAAAGGAAGACAAATGTTAGATATTCAAAATTTGCATGCAGGCGTAAATGAAAAGGAAGTTCTTAACGGCTTGAACCTCAAAGTGAAAGCCGGAGAAGTTCACGCAATCATGGGTCCAAATGGCTCAGGCAAAAGTACTTTATCAAAAGTTCTTGCGGGTCACCCCGACTATGAAGTTACCAGTGGCAAAGTGCTCTACGAAATTAATTTTAAAATGAAAAATTTGCTTGAGATGGCGCCTGAAGACCGTGCCCGAGAAGGCATCTATATGGCATTTCAATATCCGATTGAAGTTCCTGGAGTGAGTAATTTTAAATTTCTTCAAATGGCATTTAATTCTATATGCAAACATCAGGGCGTTCCCGAGATGAACGACGAGAAATTTTCAGATTTAGTAAAATCGAAAATGAAAATGATCATGATGGACGAAAAGTTTTTGGACCGCGCTGTCAACGTTGGCTTTTCTGGCGGAGAAAAAAAGCGAAATGAGATTTTGCAAATGGCCGTACTCTCCCCACGCCTCGCTATTTTAGATGAGACCGACTCAGGACTTGATATCGATGCATTGAAGGTCGTTGCCGAAGGCGTGAATAAACTTAAAAATAAAAGCAATGCGGTGATTTTAATTACCCATTATCAGAGATTGCTTAATTATATTGTGCCTGATTACGTTCACGTTCTCGCCGGCGGAAAAATCATTGAAAGTGGAGATAAGAAACTCGCTCAAAAGCTCGAAGAAAAGGGTTATGATTGGTTGATTCAATGAGTTTTTCGAATTTAGAGAAGGCCTTTTCTGCGGCAAAAGTAGCGTCGCAGCCATGGTTTTCAAAAATTTCATCACGGTCACATGAGGCAGAAGTCGAAGATTTGCTTCTGAATTCCACTTGGCCTACTCCAAAAAATGAAAATTGGAAGTACACGAATCTTTCCAAGCTTTCAAAAATTGATTTCTGGCTCTCTGAGCAGGCGGCGCCAAAAGTTTTACCTCCATTGTGGCAAGATTTCTTAGATCAAGATTTTGACTCAAGTTTTGTATTTTGGAATGGCCAGTTTTGTTCTGAACTTTCTCGCCTTTCAAAGTTCAATCGGATGATCTTTTCTCAAATTCGAAACGGCGGCAGGTTTTCTCATATAAATACACAATCTGAAATTGAAAAGGTAAATCAACTTCTTTTGAGTGATTTGTTCTCTCTTGAGGTCCTCAAAAACCAAAAGATAGAGAAGCCTTTGGCGATTTTGTTTTTGAACTCAACTGCGACCGATCGACCACAAATTCATGCTTCGAGATTGCAAATTCTTGTGGGTGAACTTTCAGAGGTAAGCATTCTTGAAATTCACGCAGGCCTGACCGAGACACCTCATCAAATTGAAAGTCATCTCTGCGAGGTCAAACTAAAAAAGGGTGCACATTTAGAGCATGATTTTATAAATGCGACTTCTGCCGGTAGCACGAACTTTTTTATTAAGAAATATGATCAAGAGGCGTCAAGTGTTCTCCGAACTTTGCACGTCGATTTGGGCGGTGACTTAAGCCGAACTGAAACCTATGTGAATCTCAATGAGCTCGCAGCTGAAGCTTTTGTAAATGGAGTTTATCTCAATCAAGCGAAACAGCATACCGATCATCAAGGGATTATTCGTCATGTAGCTCCCGAAACATTAAGCCATCAGCTTTTTAAGGGCATTTTAGCCGATCAATCAAAAGCAATTTTTAATGCCAAAGTTCGCATTGAGCAGACAGCGCCCAGGTCAAATGCCGAACAATTGAATAAAAACCTTCTCTTGAGTGACAAGGCCGAAATTGACTCTTTGCCTCGGCTCGAAATTTTTAATGACGACGTTAAAGCGACCCATGGATCTGCTTCTGGTCAACTCGATCAAGATCAGATTTTTTACTTGGTTTCAAGGGCCATTTCGCGAGAGCAGGCGATTCAAATGTTAGTTGAAGCTTACGTTTTTGAATTGCTCGCTGGAGTTCAGCCGGCAATTGCAAACAAATTGCGCTTGCTGATTTCTGAAAAGCTTAGCCTTTTTAAAAAGGTGGCAAAATGAATATGTCAGCCGAAAAAATTCGAAATGATTTTTCGATTTTGAATCAAAAAGTACATGGTAAAAATCTGATTTACTTTGATAGTGCGGCCTCGAGCTTGAAACCAGATTGTGTTATTGACCGAATCCAAAAGTACTATCGAGCTGAAGTCTCAAATATTCACCGTAGCTCCCACTTCTTAGGTTCTCAGGGAACGGTCAATTATGAAGGCGCCCGCACTCTCGCTCAGAAGTTTGTATCAGCGGCAGAAGCTTCAGAGATCGTATTCACTCGAGGAACAACTGAGTCCATAAATCTCGTCGCTCAAAGCTGGGGTCAAAGCCTTAAGCCAGGCGATGAAATTATTTTATCTGAACTCGAACATCATTCGAATATTGTTCCTTGGCAGTTAGTGGCCGAGAGAATGGGCGCTCAGATTCGAGTGATTGAGATCAATAAAGATGGCGAGCTTCAGTTTGAAAGCTATAAAAAACTTCTGAGCAAAAAGACGAAAATTCTTGCGCTCACGTTGTGTTCGAACACACTTGGTTCGATTGTTGATGTTAAAAAATATATCGATCTCGCACATGAAATGGGTGCTGTGGTTTTGATAGATGCGGCACAAATGGTGAGTCATCATCGAGTTGACGTTCAGAAACTCGATTGTGATTTCTTGGCTTTTTCAGGCCACAAGATGTTTGCCCCTTACGGAATCGGAGTTCTTTACGGAAAAGAGAGACTTCTAAACGAGATGCCTCCCTATCAAGGTGGCGGAAGCATGATTTCAGAAGTTCAATTTGAAAAAACCACGTACGCAGATGTTCCCCAAAAATTTGAAGCGGGAACACCTTCGATCGCGGACGCCATTGGGCTAGGTGAGGCAATTCAATATTTGAACCGCATTGATCTCGAAAAAGTATCAAAATCTTTAGACGAAGTGCTCACCTATGCGACAGCAGAACTTCAAAAAGTTTCGGGTCTTAAAATTTGGGGGCCGCCTTCTCCCAAGGCGCCGATCATCAGTTTTACGATAGATAGAATTCACCCCTCAGATCTTGGGAGTATCTTAGATCAAGAAGGCATTGCAATTCGTACAGGACATCACTGTACTCAGCCTCTTTTGCGAAGACTGGGTTTGACGTCGACCGCAAGGGCGTCGTTTTCGATTTATAACACGAAGGATGAAGTGGATTATTTTGTCGAGGCCACTCAAAAAGCGAAAGGTTTACTGTTATGAGTGATATTTTAGAAGATAGCAACGAAGTACTCGTTCGAGTTTTACCAACTCCCAATCCGAATGCGATAAAGTTTGTGGTCAATCGAACACTCAAAGAAACAGGAAAAGCGACCTTCACCCGACCGAGCGAGGCAGTAGGAACTATGCTTGCTGAAGAGATCTTTCGTATCGACGGTGTCAGGCAACTTCACTTTTTTGAAAATGTATTAACTGTGACCCATGCCGAAGAAACTGATGCAGACAAGTTGAAAGCAGAGGTCAGCGCGA
>JAYUEB010000469.1:0-13288 GCA_043739525.1 Bdellovibrionales bacterium | reverse complement strand
TCGATTTCAAATATGTCTGGACATGCTTACATTAAAGGCGGCAGCGTGAAATCAATTAGTGATATGTCGGTGAATATGGTTCTCGACGGCGTGAGCGTTGATACGATTGATGGCTCGCAAATGTCGGGAGTGATCGTATTTAAAAACGGCACCACTGTGAGAAACTTGATTGGTGGCGGATCAGTCGCGATTATTCGATAAGTTATCGACAAATCGAGCTCAATTTTTTATCTGGGTATTCCGTGTAGACCTTTAGTCCCACGTCTTCGATTTTCATTTTACGAGAAATCATCATAAGCGAAGTGAACTCTGAACCCCACTCACCAATGACTTTGGGGTCGAGATTGTAGATGGGGTCTTTTACTGCCTCGGAGAGAGAAACAAACTCGACACCTTCTTTTTTATAGAGCTTTAAAAGCTCATCAATCATGACTGAATCAAATGCGCCTATATGAAGTAATAAAATGTGCGAGATGTCTTTTTTGAAAAGAGCACGTCCGATTTGCTCTTCTCGATGAAGTTGGTCTTTCGCACATTTTAAGTAAGTTTTTTTGAGCCACTCAATTTGTTCTCTATCTTTTTTGTTCACGCAACGAACGTAAGGTTCATTCCAAGACCAGTCTCCAAAATCAACGCTAACCTCCGCAATCTTGTACGACTTCTCTTTTAGGTAAGCGCGAATCGCATTTCTTTTTTCGAAGCTATTGCCTTCATGTAGAAATGGATATCTAAAAAACTTCCAGTCGAATTGACTCCCATAAGTTTTAAGTGTGGCTTCGTTTTTCTCGATTTCTTTTTTGAAATCCTCGATGGAAGTCTTGTTAAGGTCTTGGTGAGAGTAAGTGTGATTTCCGAGCGGATAGCCATAGCTCGTCCAGAGCTTAAGAACCTCGACGAGTGAGGGGTCGCTGGCAATCGACTCTGCGTTCACAAAGCCATAAACCTCAGGAACCGCGTTCTTCTTGAGGGCTTCAAGTATATGGCGCGCGACCTCTAGCCGGCTTATTTCTGGCGCGATATCAGAATGCTTTGGCAGATCGTCTATCGTAATGGCCAGTTTCGTTTTCGCTTGTGTCGAAATCGAGATGAGAACTATCAAAAAGACTTTGGTACTGAACCTCATTTTAGTTACTCCTCGTTTGCAACTCGCGAACATTAGAGCATTTGAATTTCCCTGAAATCAAGGGGATTTGCCGGCTGGATGTGTGTCAGGATGAGACGATAAAATATGTTGGTAAAAGGCATTTTGACTCTTTAGAATAATGTCTCATGTACCGATATGAAGCACTAGGGAGAAATAAATGAAACAACACATGAGAGCGAAATCGGCCGTATTTTTTACATTAATCGTGGCCGTGTCATTTTACTTCCAGAACTGTAGTAATGACGTTGGTTCTTCTGCTTGGAATAAGGGGGCGGCTCAGTCCGAAACTTCGTCGACAAACGTTCCGGTCACTGCCAATAGTTGTACACTTGACGGAGTAACCGTAGTGGCGTCTGGCAATAGCCCGGGCTTTTTGATTGCCTACCCAGCAAGAGTTTCTCCTCCAGGTGTTCCCTGTGCTTTGACTGGGCAAACCCGTTATTGTAACGCCGGCGTTTTATCTGGAACTTATCCATATGCGACTTGCTCAGATACGGGAGCTTTGAGATGTTCATTTAATGGAGCTACAATATTAAGTAATAATTCAGTCGATGCTTACAATACTTCAATGGTGCCTTACGGATCTGTTTGTTCAGCATCATCTACTTATCTCAAAAGGACTTGTAATAACGGAGTACTTTCAGGCGACTCGTCGTTTTCATTTTCAACATGCGCGGTATCGCCTCCAGGCAATTGTGTGTTCAACGGCCAAACGGTCGTGAGTGGATCTTCGGTAGATGCATGGAATGTTTCGACAGTTCCATTTGGTGTCAATTGCGGTAGTGCTAATTCGCCATCACAATATTATTTTAAACGAGTTTGCACGAACGGAACTCTCTCGGGTGATCCGAGTTTCTCTTTTGCAAGTTGTACCCCTGGGGCAGCGGCACCGTGTACACTATCAGGTCAGCCTATTCAAAACGGTCAATCGATCCAAGCGTATCGTCAGCCGACACCGCATACACTCTACGATGGCACTTGTGGCGCGGGCCTTTCCCGCTTGTGTTCAAACGGAACTCTCGGTGGAGATCCAAGTTACAGTCTTTTATCTTGTCCAGCAGCTCTAGGCTGTTCGATTAATGTGGCGGGAATTCCTACTTCGGGAACAATCGTTTCGGGAAAATGTATTTTTGATCTTTGTGATGGAACGACTTCGGCAGACTGTACAAATAAAGTCGGAACTGGGCACGAGTTAGATGGTCGACTTCCAACCGCCATCAGTAATGCTCAAAATCTCTGTAAAAAATATGGTGCGGATTACGACTACTACGATATGAACCGCCTCACCGTTCATCCGAGCTGCGGCTATTACTATGGGCTTTCTTATCCGACCAACACGAGTGGTGGGTTTACTTGGACTCAAGATCCATTATGCTTGGTCACTGATACAGGCTTTCCAGTCATCGGCACGGTTTGGTGTTCTGTGACGACACCAGCAAATAGTTATTTGCCTGAAGCAGGAGTATTACCAACTCTCACTAAAGGATATTACAATTCAGTTCCATTCGATGCGGATCCACACGATAACACGGATCCACGTTACACTTGTACAACTGGGTACTCAACGCTTGATAAAAAGTGCTGCCCTTACGGAGTGGACCCAGCAACAGGTCATTGTGCGCAGCCATCGAGTCATTAGTTCAAAAACAAGGTCGCCCTCTTGAAGAGCGCGACCTTATCTCTTTTGTTATAAATCTTTAACAGCAAGATCGGTCGAAAGAGCTGTTGCTTCTTTCGCCATTTCATTTAATTTTATTTCAGATGCCATTCCGATAAAATTCTTTTCGCCTTCTTTGAGTTCGGGCCCCTCGACACTTTCAAAATATATTTTTTCTGCGTTTGTTCCGTCGAGTACGCGAAGAAACATTTGTGAAGAAGGATGAAATTCTCCTTTACCAACCATGGAAGCAAGCATTCCTGAGTTGTTGAGGCTCACGACCGACTTAACTGTAATGAGGGCATCGACTCGAAGTGCTTTGGCCAAATTTTTAAGACCTTCTTCTTTAAGTGAATCAGCTCCAAAAGTATCGAGGACATTTTCAGTGGTATAGAGATCATATCTTTCGTTGATCATGGGGCGCATCACTGAATCCACATCCTTTTCTTTGAAATATTGTGCGTAAGCTTTATTTGCTTTCATCTCTTCAAGATTCATGACTTTCCAACCTGTCTTATGTGAGATCTTTTCGGCGACCTGCTCAAACACGCTTTTTGTATGGATTGAATCCACACGAACTCCCGCGACCATTTGGTTGGTGTGCGACTGCTTAAGGGCGACACTGATGAGGTCGCCTGCCGAAACGGGCTTTTGTTGCTCAAGATCGAGTCCAATGATTGCGACAGTCTTAAGTTGATCGAGGCGCTCCTTCTTAACGATTTTTGAGGAACAGCTAGTGAGAGCAAATAGGGCTGAAATGAGGACATTGAGGGACATGGATTTCTTCATATAAACTCCTTGTATGGGGTTGTTTTCATGTACTCATAAGGCCCTTATAATCGGCAAGAAATCGGACTAATAAGTGTTCGGTCTTGTTCGGGTTGAGACCTTTAAACCACTTATTTTGCTTGATTTGTTGGCTTCAAGGAAATAGGTTCCTCACCATGAACACGACCTATGACCATCAATCTATTTCGGAGTTTTTGGGCGCAGAATTTTCGAAGCGAAAACAACGCAACGAAACTTATTCGCTGAGAGCTTTTGCGCGAGACCTTGAGCTGAGTCCTTCGCGTTTAAGTGAAATTTTAAGTGGTAAGCACGGTCTATCAGAAAAAACGGCCGATACGATTGCCGAAAAATTAAAACTCAACCCACGCGATCGTCAATTTTGGCGCGATCTCATTTTATCAGAAAGTGCTCGCAACAAAAAAGTGCGAGAGCTCGCAACAGCTCGAGTGAATGATGCACGCAAAGCAAATTCACATGTCCAAATTAAAGAAGATCAATTTCGAGTTATTTCAGATTGGTATCATGCCGCAATTTTGGAGCTCACCCAAGTAAAGGATTTTCAGTCTGATCTCAAATGGATTTCCAATCGCCTTGGTATTTCATTGGATGAAACTCAAGTGGCTATCCAAAGACTGACTCAACTCAAACTACTGAGCGCCGATAGCGATGGTAAGTGGATAGCGAATCCAGAAATATTTAGCACTTTTAGCGACACGCCCTCAATAGCAATTCGTCGGTTTCATCGCCAAATTTTAACAATGCATATTCAGTCTCTTATTCTGGATCCGATGGATGATCGTCTTGCTCAGTCGATGATTGTTGCAATCCCGAAAGCGTCTATGCCTGACTTTCATGTTCAATTTCAAAAATTCATTAGCCAGTTTTGGCAAAACATCGAACATCTCGAAAAAGATGATTTGTATTCGATGAGCTTACAATTATGTCCGATTCGTAATCGCCGCAAGGGTGGGGTTGACAGTGATCAATAAATTTTTCGTCTTTTTTATTTCGGTATTTTTAGGACAACTCGCGAGTGCTGGCCCTATTATTGTTGGTCATGGTGCGGGTGAATCCGAGTATTCGATTTTATTTGCTCGCGCTCATCTTGATGAGTTGCTTTCAGTTTGTTCAGCCGACCAATGTCACTTCAGTTCGCTTGAAAAAGATTGGTTAAGAACCACGCGAGAACTTGCGCTTCTTGCACCTGATGCAATTTTCAAAACGAAAGACGAGCTCGGAGATCGCCTTTTCCTCAGACATCCCATCGAACACCAAGTTTGGCTCAATCAAGATTTGCTTTGGCTCGATCCATCAAGAACAGTTCCGTATCAAGTTTCAGACGCCGTCATTTTGTGGATGAATATTTTGCTTGTCGGTAAAAATATTCCAAAGCCACTACTCGCAATTATGCAATTTGATTTGGCTGCGGCTCTGACGGACCATGTGCAATCTATTTTTTCAACAGGTGATAAGACCAGTGGCTTCACAGCCGTTTTATGGAGCCGTAAAGCCGGCAACGATGATCTTTATTTTCGTGACCAAGCTTTTCAAACCTATTCTGGCCTAAGCAGTGTGAGAGCGGCGCTTGTCTGTGAAGCTGAAACAGCTTCGCAAATTAAATTTCATTCGGGCCGTTGGATGACCTCAGAAAATCAACAAGAGGTTAGTTCTAAATTGGCTTTAAGGCTTGAGCTGAGCGTCACCTGGAATTGCGGGAAATGGGCAAACAAAGGAAGAGTCCAAGTGACCTTCAACGCCATTCATAAAGAAGTTTACGAAATTGACTCGAGCTCGATTCGAGCTTTTGCCATCGGAGATTAAAAAATGCGAGTTTTGATCGGAATTTTCATTCTTGCTTTGAGTATTCAGTCATTTGCGGATGTTCTCGAACAGATTCCAGGACGTACTCAGACAGAAAGAGAGATCCGCTGGCTTTGGAAATATCTTCCTGATGTCGTGAGAGCTTGTGCAAAGTCAGGAAGTGAATGCCAGAGTTCTGAAATCAATAAAGTCGTTTTGCAATTGATTCCAACTTATCCGGCGACAATTGAGAAGACGGATTCAAGCTGGGGTCAAATATTGCAGTTTGTCTCAGAGAAAAGTCGGCCTGATATTTTTACGACTGGCGCCGATGAAGAGCATCGCATAGCGGTCACAGGTCTCACAAAAGACTCGCCGATCTTTATTAATACCGATCGAATGGAGCTGCCGATCTCTAAATGGATTGGTATTCTCGCTCATGAAAGCGTTCACCATTTAGGTTACAAAGACGACGAGACGAGACTACCTGATCGAGTCGGCGCAGCTATTGAGTCCAAGTTTTTAAGAATCTCTTCGCTCTCAACGCTTGAAGAATTTGGTCAGCCTCAAGTTCGCATTTTAATTGCGAATACGAATCGCACAGATTCGAATGCACCGACAATGGTGAGTTTGCCAATGTTTGGTAACGACCAATATATTGGACCGAACTCTCGGGTTCCGATTTGTCAAAATAACCAAAGGTTCAAAGGACAAAACGTCGGGTCTGCACTTTGGCGAACTCTGCGTGTTCGCCCAAAGCAGGGGCTCGTGAAAGTTAAAGCATCCGCAATAGTGCGTTCAACTTGCGAAGACATTAAAAATAAAGAACAGAGCCATCCTCAAACTGTTTTTCTGACCGAACTTGATTTGCAATTTGCACCTTTTGATATTCAAAGTGATTGGTGGACACATCCTTCAAAGATTCTCTACGAAACAAGCATCGCGGGGAATGACGACGAAGACCACGAACGCATTGAGCTAGACGGAACAATGGCCATTAGCTCTATTTTACACGAGCAATCTGTTGTGAATGCGGGAGAGATTTGGAAAAGCAAAATTAAAGTGGAGTCCCTCGACGCCTTTGTTCCGAAATCTTGTTCAGCTGATCTCACAGGTCTCAATTGGTCTTTCCATGATATCTTCGGAGTCCCTGCTGTTGAACACTTTGACTCTTGCACGATTAAGAGTTTGGGTAACAATCAATACCAAGTCGATCTTCAAACTCTTATTCCAAAAAATGCTCAGCCTGATTTTTTCTATTTCACATGGATCGCATTTTCAGATGATCTAAATGTGAGATACGCAGTTCCATCTCGCCCAAAAGCTATTGAAGTGCGAAATTCAGCTGCATCGGCACCACTCAAAATTATTGATTGGCGGGTTTTGGGTCTTCAGCCTGTTGATAAAATTATGGGTCGAGCAATTGAGAAATCATTTCGAGCCAAACGTGATCAAAATTTTTGGGTTGAGGTCGATGTGATGGGTTCTGCAAAAATTGGTAAAGAATATATGGAGTTCGATGCTCTTGCGGTGGATCCTACGGGTTCGGTCGTACTTGCGCCGACAACGCTTGAAGTTCAAACAAACACACTTTATGTACAAAGTTTTGAGAGACTTGCAATTCCAGGAGGCGTGAGATTGCGCTACCAAATGCGCATTCCAACGAGTGGAAAACTCGAGGTTCATGGGATTAAATTTTTAAAATTTTATTCTAAGACCGATGACTTTTCATGGGTCGAATTTGATATCACAAAGGTTCTGAGCGGCTTTATTTTGGATGAAAGCGTTCAGTAAGTCTCACTTTCTTGTGTTACATAAGTCTTCTATATTACATGTATTTTTGAAATTTCGAAATGCAAAACTGAGCTATTGGTAACAATACATCCTAATTCATTACTAACAAAACCTAGTGTAATAATTACGCGCCGCGTATATTACGCTTTCAAACATATGAACAACTTTTTGAATTGTCTGAAAAGTTTGGAAGATGCTTCCAACGCAATTTCAAAAAGTAATGAAAGGATCTTTATGTTTAAACAGCTTTTACTCACGGTTTTAGTCTCTTCAAGTCTTTTGGTCACGCCAAGAGCTCAAGCTTTTGCGGCGGCGGGTGCAGGAGTCGTTTGGGTTCCGGTCGTCATGGGACTCTCGGTTTTTGGAGCAATTGAAATTCCAGCCGCTCTTTTGTATTTTACTCAGAAGATTGAAACCGAGTCCTTTTTAAGTAGCGTATTCTTCGCAACTGCAGCCGGCGGTTTGGCGTTTAATGAGACGACAGGCCAACAAGAATTTGGCGCAATCAACCCCAGCCTAGCTCAACGAGCTGGCATGACAAAAAATGAAGTCTCTTCTTTTAATAATGAACTTCCGCTGATCAATGGATTGTTTCAGTCTGCCGAAGTTGCCGCAGCTCAATCAGGCCAACCGGAGACTGCTAAAACTTATCTTCAACAAAATAAGTCTGCTATCAGTCCCGACGCTCAAAGTGCTCTCGGTAAATATTATCGCTTTCTAGTGGCTTCAAAATAAAGGAATTGGCTGTATGAAATTGCTCAATCAGATTTTTAAAATAGTGTGCCTTGTCTGCTGTTTTGCTAACGTAGAGCAAATTCATGCGGCCGATAATTTTGTAAACGTAGCCACCAGTTATCGTCCTGTTTTGTATGTGGCGACAAGCTTGGGTGCAAAGTCGAAAGACTTTGCAACGCCAAAGGATTTCTATAAGTGGCAATTTTGGCTAGAGAATAAAGTTTACGACTCTGTTCAAAGTTATCACTTGGAATCTTCACTCCAAATTATTTTTAAGTATGACAGCAATTACGAAGATGTATTTAAAGCGAGTCATAGTTCAGATGTCGTTGGATTAGTCCTGATTGCTCACGATACAAGTTCAACTCGCGCCTTAAGCGGCCAGATGCTCGATTCGATGGGTAATGCTCTCGATAGCGCCTTGTTAGGTTCTAGCGTAAATTTGCGCGCACTAGCCCTGGTTTCATGCTATTCGGCTCAAAATCTTGATTCACTCGTAGCACTCAATGCCTTTGGTCCATATACTTTTAAGGTCTCTTACACTCGAATTGCTCGAGATACTTGGGATATTCCTGGATCACTTAGCAGTGTTTTGAGGCATCTTGATAAAACAAAGGCGACTTGGCAAAATTCGAAGATTAAAGATTTTATAAAAAAGATTCGTGTTCATATCTATCGAGAGTTGAACTGCGAAAGTGGTGAAATGAAATCGCTCTCAAAAATTGCCATTCGCATTGGCGAACAAACAGTCGGTGTTATGAAGACTTTCGACCAATGTCATTCAACTCAAAACATGGATATAGATATTCCGGAAGAAACCCATCAACGAATTCTACTGAGCGTAAAAGGCTTATTGAGCCGCAAAGATGAAGTATTCAATTTAGGCCTTTTACGCGCGGATATTCCTTACGAAATAAAACGAATTGTGTCTGTCAGTGGTGAGGCAATAGGTGCCCCTTTTTCAAATTCTTATAACTTAAATTTCCCCAAACAATAAAACCATGGAGTTTTTATGAAAAAAATTATTTTCTCAATCGCATTTTTAGTATCGTGCTTCGCCGTTGCTGGTGAACCAACGTACACACTCAGTCATCTTTGTTCGTTTTACGCCCAAAGTTGTCTTGGAATGCCATTCTGTGAAGTGATGACGATTCCGGCCCAAGTGCCAGGCTGTCATGCAAAGCCAGAATATGCATATCTTGAAGGCGGGTGTGTGATTAATGCTCCTGAGCTTTGCACGGCCTCGGGTGCTTGCTACATTTCAAATGTATCTAGTCCTGCACATCGTATTTGCGTCGCACGACCACAGTAATAAATTATTTTTTGATCCAAAAAAGATCTAAATTTAAACAAGCTAAGTCTTCGGGAGAGGACTTAGAAACCAGATCCGAAGTCGATTTGATAAACGTGATGAGCTGCTCACGAAGAACTGCAAAGTTTTTACGACTGATTGAAATCGGAGAAGTGAACATGAGCTCTTCAGCCTCGATATCTTCGGTACGCTGAACAGCTTTTACTCGCCAGTTAATGTGGTGTTTAGTTAGAAATGGCGAAGTCCGATCGAGATGAATGAGTTGCGGACCCATCAAATACAAATCGCCTTTATGAATGCAAAGCTGAGTTTCAACTAAAAATTCTAAAATCTCAGAGACACGTGCGCGTGGGACATCAAATCGTTTTGAAATCATCTCGAGGCTTTGTCCTTCGCCAATAGAACAATGAAGCCAAATCGCAAGATAAAGCCAACTGGAATAAAATACCGAGCATTCAAAATCTGAGAGCTTACGATCTTGTGGAATGCGGCTTGCAACTTCAAGAGATTGATTTTTGATGAAATTGAGTTTGGTCTTCCAGTAATCTTTTAGTTTTTTGGTACCAGCTCGCGAAATTTGAACGAGCAAAATAAAATAATCCGTTTCAAGAGCATTGAGTCCTAAATATGAAGCGAGCTCTTGAGCTTGTTCAAGATTAAAATCTTTTGTGCCCGAAAGAATTTGGCTAATGAAACTAGAATGAACTCCAAGATGTTTTGCAATACGGCCGACTTCACCTCGTCCATTTTTAGGAAGGCGCCCAATATATTCACGTAAAAACTGGCGTTCATCAGAGCATTCAAAGAGTGTCATTCCCTCATCTTATCGGCACCTTAAAAAAATCTGTGACCTATTGCTAACCAAACTGACTAATTTTCTAATTACAATCTCAAAAGAAGACAACTCAGGCCCGCTCTTTGCTATTTAGTCTTCTCATGAAACTTAAGAAACCTATAATGAGTCTAAGACCTTATATCGCACTTCTCTGTACCCTAATTTGTCTTTGTGTATCTGAAGTTGTACAGGCGGCCGGAGGTGGTGGTGGCAATACTGGCAGTGGCACCAAAGGTGGCGGCGGCGGTGGTGGAATGGGTAGCGGCGGCGGATCAACTTGCGGATCAAGTGTTCGAGTTGCAGCGGAACAAGTTGCTCTTTGGATGGATGTGAATGGTCCTGGATTGAAAAACGGCTGCGCAATGACGGGTGACGAGTTTCGCAAGCTCATTCCACTAGAATCTGATTTTGATTATGTTCCGGTCACAACGACTTTGGTTTATAAAAAAAATCCTGAGCCTTCGATGGTTCTTCAAGAAGATTTACGCACGATTAAAATCCGTTGTGACCGAGTCAATAAAGAGAATGGAAAAAATCCAATTGGGTTTAAGATCACATCTGCTCATGAAATCTTTCGTAAGACAAAAAAAGAGGGTGACGAGTTTGAATGCTCAAAGCAAGTATTAAGCCCAAAAGAAGCAGCGGCGGATCTGGCGTACTCTTTAGATAAACAAGTGACGATCATGAAATTTAAAGATGACGACCGCGTTCTGGTTAAAACGAGCGTGAAGAGAAACAATTCAGAATTAATTGGTTTTCGTGAATGTCCAAATACAGCGGTGAACGAAGTGAAGGTAGACGGCAATAATCAGATCAGCGTGGCATTTGAAAAATGCTCTGTCGTGGGCTCCAATTTTTATAAGGTAAAAGACGTCATCACTCTTGAAGATGCACTTATGAAAAAACTAAATGACCATCTTGAAAAGGGTCAAACTTCGAAACAGCTTGCAGCTGAGGCCATCGCTCTTGGTGTCGGTATGTATAGTAATGCTGGACTTATTTGGGCCTCAGACGCCTCAGCAGTCTTTGGAATGAGTCGTATCAATCGATTTTATGAAAGGGCTTTTGAACTTTTATTTGTTCAAGCTCGAAATCATTCCGGAATGATGAAAACGAAGGGATTTGTAGCTGCAGCCTCCGCCACATTCGGAACCTTTTTTGTACTTGAGACCGTTTATCTGATGGAAAGACGTGACGATCGACTTACTGAAAGTCTCAAAAGAGAAAATATTCAGTTGAGTAATGGCTACGAATACTCACCTTACGGGCTCTATCTTGTCTTAAATTTTGATGGACAAAAGATTTCCTTTAAATCAGAGAAGAATACCATCATCGATTCTCTGAACCAGCTCGAGCGAGAGAAGTTACTAAAAGGTTTTGATAGGCTGTAAAATGAAAATGCTTTTTTTAATTCTATTTCTTTTTGCCTTTCACGTAAATGCTGAGGCTTTACATTGTGAATCTTTATTCATCCCCATCAACTCGACTCAGCTTGAAAAGTTGAAATCTCTTCGGTTCTCCGCAGAAAAAATTTCGAGTTTTCTCTTTAGTTTAAATGAAATTGAAAATCGCCCACAAGACTTCGCAGAATTTTTAGAACGTCTTGAAAGTTTGAATCTGACAGACATGAATGCCAATCATTTAGATGTTTTGGTTCGCACGTATTTAAAGGGTCAGTTTAGTGAGTTTATTCAAGTTCACCAGGGGGCTGAACTTCGAGCCGAAGATACTGCGGAACAATCACTTCACATTATGCAGAACTTATTTTCTCAGCAGTTAAGACTTCACTTGAAAAATGAAAAAAATTTAAGTCCGAGTGCCCTATCCAAAATGATTTTGATTTATAAGATGAACCGCAGTCTATTTAAAACTTCGGCGGCAATTGCCGCTTGGCTGACCGTCAGTGCGGCATCACATTTCTATGCACCGGTGCCGGTTTATCTTCCTAAACTCTATAGGGGACCTTCAAAAGCGCAAATGCGCATTCTTGTGAAAGAGTTGCCTAGGTTGACTCCTGAAAAGGCGATGCAACTCATACAAAATACAGTTCCTCATTCTAATCCACTTAAAACCTACGAAGCTTTTCAAAAAAGGTTTTGGAAGATTTCGTTGGCGGCAGGTTTGTTTTTAACAAGTATTTCACCGATGGCGCTTCATTATGAGGAGCAGATACCGATATTTGGGCCTGAGATATCGAGCGCAGAAGAATCGGTACGAGAACTTTGGGATGAAATTTTTATCAAGGATTTGCAGGATCAGGCGATCGAAGAAGAATCACATTTCATGCAAAACCCAAATGATCCAGCCGAAAAGAGAGCGCTAGCGGAACGCGTGCGCTCGTTACCCTTAAAAGAACTTCGTGCTCGAGCGATGAATTAAAAACCCGAGTAGATATCTTCTATATAAGAAATAGCCCGGTCTGCATCTTTAGCCGTTTTGACATAGTTAATTTTCTGATTGTAACATTGGCGTGTCAAATCCGCAGACAGTCCGGTTAGAAAATCAGTAGTATTATAAGCAGCTGCCTTGCGACCTTCAAACCACTCGGGATTATCTAAAATAATTTGATTTATATTTTCGACATAAGTTCCGATGGCTCCAGTATCCAGGCAAAAATCTTGCAAGCTAATAGATGGCTTCTTTGGCTTACCGTCTGAACTAACCAAATCACGTCTCAGCATTGCGAGTTTGCTTAAAAACGTCGACATCATGTCTAGAAACTTTTGAAGTGAAATTGAATTTTCATTTAATTTATTAACGATTCTTGAAACTAATTTTTGTGAAATTTCATATCTACTATCGTTGAAGCCCGAAACGCCAAGATATTCGTGCAAAACAAGAGTCACGCGATTTGAAACAGGTTGCATTCTCAGTGCTGCCCAACGGATACGACTAATTAAAATTTGGTGTTTGAACTGAAAATTAATTGCATCAACCTCTTGGCCCTCAAGCCACAAACCTGTGTCAGAAGTATTGACTTGAGTAATATTTAAGTTTGTCTGGAGGGTCTCAACAATTCTTTCTAACTCTGGATCGAGGTTTTGGCAAAACAGAAGGGATAAAGCATTTCGTGCAGCTGCAACGAATTCTTCAGCTACGCTGTCTCCGCCATTGCCGACTGTATTTCCGCCTGCATAAGACCGGGAGCCAAACATGATAAAAATAGATATTAAAATATATTTCATAAATCCCTTGAGTATGTAACTGGAAAAAGTTGGAGAT
>JAYUEB010000468.1:0-4444 GCA_043739525.1 Bdellovibrionales bacterium | reverse complement strand
CCATGTATCCATCCCGTCGCCGGTAACAGCTTCGGGAATCTGCATATTTTTGAAAGCTTCTTGAGCGTGCTTTTTTCGATAAATATTGTAGGTCATTTCACTTGGGCCGACCGGGCGGCCAAACTCATAATCAAATTCAAATTGATTTGCAACTCCTGGTTTTGGAGATGGAGGTGTCTTATCTTTAAGCTCCGCCAAGCAGAGCGATGAAAATAAAATAATCGGAACTAAAATAAGAAACTTAGCCTTTTGCAAAAAATCATGAATCAATAGAAATTCCCAACATATATTGTTCATGAAAGCTTCTCTCCTCTGGTTTAGTGACGTGTCGGAATTTCAGAGTCCGATTCAAATTCGGGTAATGGCGTTGATATAAATAGATTTTCATCTTCCTGATCATCTTCATCGTAATCATAGTCTTCGTTTTTGCCGCGAGTTGAATAATGTCCACCCGAGCTTTGCACATTCCAGCGAGCTTCACCCTCAGGATCGTTTTCCTCCCAGGGCAGGGATGCATCAGAGACATTCAGTCGATTCAATCGGCGATTTCTCTCGCCTTCCGATTGATGCTCTGACGACCGAGATTTTATACTTTTGCGATTGTTACCTTGTGTTGTCCTACGCGCCGAAATCTTTGAGATTTTTTTTGAAGTTTCCATGACCTGCCCTTTCGTGTTTGTACCTCAAAAGAGCAATGACAATGCCATCTCAAATCGAATGAGTTATTTCGCGGCTCGACCTAAGGGGCAATTCTCTTAAGGGCCAAAGAAATCTGCCTCGTCATATTGATTCCATATTTTTTAAAGATCCAGTGAACAGTCTACGGGCAGAAGTCGGCCGTCATCAGTTTTTCTTTTTCCGCTGCAGTTTACAGTTTAATGCCAGCCGACTGTCGACGGAAACTGAGACCGCCAAACTGCTCACTGCTAACCGCTGCCAGAAAACGGAGACCGAGTTCCTTAGCTTTCAAGTATCGCAATCGCCTGAGCCTTGATCCCTTTAATGTAAGAGGGATCTTCAAGTATCCGGGCCGAAAATTGACTTCCAATCGCAACTGAAACAACCAAATTCGCGAGATCCTTGTCGAGTTGATCACGTTTAAAAATTTTCTTCTTCTGTCCTTCGCGAATCACTTCACGGATCCAGTCTAGTTGTACTTTGTATAAGTGATTGAGATCTTTTTTAATGGGTTTGGAAAGAGAATTGTAATCTCCAATGAGTGCTGCCATCGGACAGATCTTAGACGATTGACATGCGAAGCGATGAAAAATATCAAAAAAGGCTTCGATCTTTTCTTTAGGTCCAAAGCTTTCGATCGTATTCGACCAATCTTTAAATGACTCAAAATAATCTCGAACAAGTCGCTGACCAAGTTCGTCTTTTGATTTAAAGTGGTCATAGAGACTAGGTTTTTTAATGCCAAGAAGATCGGCGATATGCTGAAAGCTAAATCCATTAAACCCATAGCGCTGCAGCAGGCCCTTCGCCTCGTAAAGCGCCTGCTCTTTCGTGCTTCCAATTCGGTTCGCACGTATCAAATTTGATTGCATCAATTTCGCTCGTATCAATTTAGACATTGACCCTCGCCCTATCTTAAGATAGGATATACCTATCGAAAGGTAGGATAATATGAAAACGGCAAATAAGCAAGCCTACATTTTAGCTAGCTCTCGAATTCCATTCGCTAAAAGCCAAACAACCTATTCAAACGTCACCCGAAAAGAATTAATGGTTGCCGCTCTTAACGGCCTTGTTAAAAAAGCAAGTCTCAAAGGTAAGCTGGTAGACGATACCGCAATTGGCGCAGTAATGAATAGCTCGGCTGACTTCAATCTCGCTCGAGAGTGCATTCTCGACACCGAAATCCATCCTGACTCTCCTGCCTATAATGTTCAGAGGGCTTGCGGCACAGGACTTGAAAATGCGTGGCATATCGCTATGAAGGCCCATACAGGGGCCATTCAAATCGGCATTGCTGGCGGCGTAGACACGAACAGCGACTTACCTATTGAAATTTCTCACAAGCTTCAAAAGGCTTTGCTCGATCTCAGTAAGGCACGAAGCTTTGGAGAGAAAATAAAAGCTCTCAGTCAAATTACGATTGCTAGCTTGCGCCCTAAAATTCCGAATGTGAATGAGCCACGAACTCTTCTCTCAATGGGCGAACATTGCGAACTTATGGTAAAAGAATGGAAGATATCACGCGTAGAACAAGATCAGCTTGCGCTTGCAAGTCATGTGAACGGCACCAAGGCTTATCAAGCTGGTTTTTACGATGATTTGGTAACACCATTTCAAGGACTCAAAGTTGACGGCACCTTGAGAGGCGACTCTTCTCTTGAGAAACTCGCAAAACTCAAACCTGCGTTTGATCCTACAAATGGAACATTGACAGCCGGCAATAGCTCTCCCCTTACAGATGGAGCCTCATGCCTTCTCATTGGTAACGATGGCGGCGCAGACAGGCTTGGACTCAAACCTCTTGCTAAGTTCGTAGATGTACAAGTTGCGGCCGTTGACTTTGTTCACGGAGCAGGATTATTAATGGCCCCCACAAAGGCCATTGCTCGATTGCTCGAACGAAACAAACTAAGCTTCGCGGATTTTGATTACTTCGAAATTCACGAAGCTTTTGCAGGCCAAGTTCTCTGTAATTTGAAATCACTTGAGGACGACAAATATTGTCGCGAGGTTTTGGGTTTAAGTGGAGCTTTCAAGCCCATCGACCGCAGCAAGCTTAATGTTGTGGGCAGCAGTGTTGCCCTAGGACATCCCTTTGCCGCAACTGGCGCACGCATAGCCGGGACATTAGCAAAGCTTCTTTCGACCGGCGGCCCAAAGCGGGGTCTCATCTCTATTTGCACAGCGGGAGGAATGGGAATCGCAGCAATATTGGAGTCAGTATGACCAAAAGGCGTGTGGTAATCACCGGCCTTGGGGCGGTCACCCCTATCGGCGTAACCGCAAACGATATTACTCACTCGCTTAGAAATGCATTGAGTGGTGTTGGTAAAATTTCTCTTTTTGATTCCTCAACCCTACCCGTGCAATTTGCCGGAGAGGCATCGTCATTTAAGCCAGAGGACTTTTTAGACACCAAAGAAATTCGCCGTAACGACCGATTCATCCAGATGTGTTTAGCTGCGAGTGAAATCGCCATCAAAGACTCAGGTCTCAGCGCCAATCGGATTGAGCAAGCTGGAGTTGTTATCGGTGTCGGCCTAGGCGGACTTTATTCGATTGAAGAAGCAGCAAACAACCTGCTGACCTCAGGCCACAGAAAAATTAGTCCATTTTTTGTTCCGAGCATTCTTGCAAATTTGGCAAGTGGACAAGTTAGTATCAAATACGCAATCAAGGGGCCGAACTATTCTGTTTCATCGGCTTGCGCGAGCGGCTCTCAAGCAATCGGTCAGGCATACCGAGAAATTCAAGCTGGCAGACGAGATGTTTGGATTGCCGGAGGGGCCGAAGCGCCCATCTCATCACTAAGTATTGCCGGCTTTTCCGCAGCACGTGCACTTTCACGTCAAAATTCAAATCCAACATCTGCCTCACGACCATTTGATCAAGGTCGCGATGGATTCGTTTTGGGCGAAGGCGCTGCAACTTTTGTTCTGGAATCTTATGACTCTGCAGTAAAACGAAATGCAAAAATTTACGCTGAGATCATTGGTTTTGGAATCTCTTCTGACGGCTACCATGTCACCGAGCCAGAACCAAACGGCGAAGGCGCATACTCAGCTATGCGCGAATCTTTAGATGATGCGCAAATAGCTCCAAACCAAATTCAATACGTTAACGCTCACGCAACGAGTACTCAACTGGGAGACCAAGTCGAAGCCATCGCACTTGAACGTATTTTTGGATCTCATTCAGCATCGACTTTTGTTTCAAGCACAAAAAGCCTCACGGGCCACTCATGTGGCGCAGCCGGCGCAATTGAAATGGCGTTTTGTGTACTTATGCTCGAACAAGAATTTTTGGCTCCGGCATTTAATCTGACTTCGCCATCAGCTGAATTTAAATTTCGGTCACCGACACAATCCGAAGCTCATTTTAAATCTGAAAAAATTATGAATAACAGTTTTGGTTTTGGAGGAATCAACACCTCACTTATTATCGCACGACCAAAATAAGGAACAAATACTGTCCTGACTCTTCGCGGAGAAAGTGCCTCACGCCGATAGTCTCTATTCAAACTTTTATTCTTGCGATTTTAAATTGACAGACAAGGTAGATTTAGACGAAATATCAAAATGAAAACTAAAGTTTACGAATATAAAAATTGTAGCACGTGCCAAAAAGCTCTTAAATTTCTAGATTCAAAAAAAATCTCTTATGAGCGCATTGCGATTGTTGACCAGCCACCCAGCCTCACCGAACTAAAAAAAATGTTGGCCTATCTCAAAGAAGAAGGTGGCTCGCTTAAAAATCTTTTTAA
>JAYUEB010000467.1:0-4467 GCA_043739525.1 Bdellovibrionales bacterium | reverse complement strand
CTCGTCCACTATACTTTTTCGGTGAATCCATTTTTAGCTAAATTTCACCTCAATAAGCGTATTTCGCTTCTGCATTTAGTCGCGGATATTGGGGTCATTATTTTCTGCGCTTTTGCGAGTCTCTATCTCAGACTTCGCAGCGATGAATACTACGATCACTTGTCTGCTCTTATCATGTATTTGCCCTTTATCGTTTTAGTCAGAATTGCGGGCCTCTATTTCCTCAATTGCTACTCAGTCATCTGGCGCTATATTTCTGCAAACGATGCTTTTCAAATTATCAAAGCTTGTTTTGTGTCTTCTGTTTTCATCGTTCTCTTTACTTTTTTCATCCCGGATCAGTTCGCGCGTCTTCCACGCACTTTTTATATTATTGATGGCATCTTAGTGACACTCGGCCTAACCGGCATTCGTCTCCTCCGACGTCTCCAACTCGAACGCCGAAACACCCGCTCTCACGCCCAAGGCAAGCGCACTTTGATTTTCGGAGCTGGCCAAAATGGTCGCCTCATCGCTCACCGATTCAAAATGGATCCAGCTTTGAATACTCATGTCGTCGGCTTCATCGATGACGACCGCGATAAGCGCAGCATGAACATTCAGGGCATTCCAGTTTTGGGTACGCGCGAAGATTTATCTCGCCTCATTCAGTCTCAAGAAATCACGCAGCTGATCGTAGCCCTCGGAAACTTGCCCGGCGGACTTCTAAGAGACATCGTTCAAATCACCCGCCAATTCAATATTCGCCCAAGACTCGTTTCAAGCCTGTCGCAAAATAAAAACATGGAATTCTACCGAGACGTCGATCTTTCAGATCTTCTCGGCAGATCACATTGCCAAATGGATCTCACCAGCGTTCAAGCCATGATTAAGGGCCGTAAAATTCTCGTTACAGGTGCTGGCGGTTCTATCGGGAGTGAGCTTGCACGCCAGATCATGTCTCATGAGCCTGCACGCCTCCTCTTACTTGACCATGCTGAATTCAGTCTCTATGAGATCGACAATGAGTTAAGACTCACGAATAACGAATCTGAAAAAGTTGTGCCTTTACTGATCGATATGAAAGATCAAAAGACGCTGAGACTAGCACTCAAAGAATACGCACCAGAAGTGGTCTTTCATGCCGCTGCCTACAAACACGTTCACTTGGTTGAGGCTAATCCCTACTCTTCCATCATCAACAATGTTCAGGCGACAAAAATTCTTCTCGATATTTGCAAAGAGATCAATGTTGAAAACTTTGTGCTGATCTCAAGTGACAAAGCCGTTAATCCAGCCGGAATCATGGGAGCCACCAAACGCGTCTGCGAACTGCTTGTTGCTATGAGTGCGCTTGAAACAAAAAAAGCTTATTGCTCTGTGCGGTTCGGAAATGTCCTAGGCAGCAGCGGAAGTCTCATCCCACTTCTCAAAACTCAAATCATGGAGGGTGGACCAATCACCATCACTCACCCTGATATGACCCGATTCTTCATGCTCATCCCTGAAGCCGTCTCCCTAGTTCTGAAAGCTGCAACCATTTCAAATCCAGGTGATATCAGCATTCTCAAGATGGGCGAGCCCGTTAAGATTCTCGAGATCGCCCGCAGCTTGATTGCCTTAATGGGTAAATCAGAAGAAGAGATTCCGATTATCTATACAGGTCTCAGACCTGGCGAAAAAATGTTTGAAGAACTTTATATTCGCGGAGACGAACTCAAAACCGAACATCCCGAAATTCTCACTCTCCCTCACGGAGACTCTAATCTCGTGAACAACTATGACTCGATTAAAAAGCTTAAAGAACGTATCGCCAATATGTGCGAAGAAGCTTTTTCTGGAAGCAAACAAGCAATTTTTGACCTAAACGAAATCGTTAAATCACATTCGATTCCGACTACTCTCAAAAAAGAGATCACGACTCGAACTGAACATTAAAAGACGGGGTGCAAATGACCTTAATGCTTAAACAGTTTTTCAACTTCCTGAAGTTGTTAAACTCAGAAACTGGAAGTAACCAAATCGCAGCCGGAATCGCCCTTGGATTCATCTTAGGCTTCTCGCCACTGCTTTCACTCCAAGGCTTGCTCGTCATTCTGATCATGCTCTTTTTTAGAGTTCAGATTGGCGCTGCCTTCATCTCTTCTTTCTTTTTTGCCTTTGTAGCTTATTTGCTAGACCCCGTCTGCAATGCCATCGGACAAAGTGTGCTTGAGATGGAAAGCCTTAGACCCCTTTTCACTGAGCTCTATAATATGCCAATCGTGCCTCTGACGAAGTTCTACAATAGTCTCGTGATGGGTTCAGGTGTTTTAGGATTTTTGCTTTCGCCTGTGATTTTCTTCTTAGCGAAAGTCGCAATCCACAAATATCGCGCAACCATCGTAGCCCGTTTCAAACACACAAAATTTTGGAAGCTCGTTAAAGCAACTTCACTCTACCAATGGTACGCAAAATATGACGCAATCGCCGGTTAATCCCACTACACCACCACCAGTTAAAGTCGCAAAACCCAAAGGACCACTTCGTGTCGGAGCCATTGCGCCCATTACGATTATTATTTTGGTCACGGTTTTATATTTTAAATTCTTCTTCGATCACCATCTCAAAAAAGCTTTTGAGTACGCAGGGACTCACGCCAATGGCGCAGAAGTCGACATCAATGACGTTCGCACTAGCTTTTTTGATGCTTCAATGCAAATCGACGGAATTCAAGTCACCGACATTGAAAATCCGGCGATGAACAAAATTAAAATTGGTGCTGTCAAATGGCAGATGCTTTGGGACGCGCTTCTCAGAGGTAAGGTTGTCATTCACGAGGCCTCAGTTCTCGGAATTGAAGTCGCCACTCACCGATCTTCTCCAGGCCACGTTTTGCCAAAAGATCCACCGAGTGAAAGCAAACTTGAGAAAGTTTCGGGACAAGCACTCGACAACGCTGAAAAAGAATTTTCGGGTAACATCTTTGGAGACATTGCAGGACTTCTCAACGGCGGAGATCCAAAAGAACAACTCAAAAATGTTGAAGCCAATTTAAAATCTGAAGCTCGCATTAAAGAATTGCAGACTGAACTCGCCGGCAAACAAAAGGAGTGGCAAGAGCGAATCAAGAAGCTTCCACAAGATAAAGAAATTCAGGAGCTTCAAACTCGTATTAAAAATGTGAAGCCAAACCTCAATAACCCAGCTGAAATTCAAGCTGCGATTCAACAGGTTTCAAGCATCGTTCAAGACGCCAATGCAAAATATAAAATCATTAAAGAGACAACCGACGCCTTCAATACTGATTTTAATAAATACAATCAGATCCCAAAAGAAATCGATGCGCTTGTTCAGAGCGACATAAAGGACCTTGAGGCAAAACTCAAAATCCCAAAACTCGACACCGATACCATCGCAAAAGTTTTGTTTGGCCCTTCAACTCTTTCAAAACTGAAGCAAGCACAGTTTTATATGAATAAGGCGCGCCAATATATTCCACCAAAGAAAACGGCAGCAGAAGAAGCCGCCGAAGAATCTAAAAAACTAAAACCTGAGCAAAGAGCAAAAGGCAAAAATTACGCTTTTGGAAAGCCACACGCATACCCACTTTTCTGGCTTCAAAAAGCAGCCCTTTCTTCAAAGGCCTCAGACTCTGAATATTCTGGAAATATGACCGGCGAACTCAAAAACCTCACCAACGATCAAGAGCTTGCGGGAGCCACAACAACTCTTTCATTTCAGGGTGATTTTCCAAAACAAGAATTCTTCGGAGTGCATGGCTTACTCACAATAGATCACCGAGGCGAGGCTCCACTTGAGGCTCTTGATCTAGGTATTGATACGATCAAAGTTGCGAACAAAGATTTGCTCAAATCAAACGATGTTCAAATCGGCTTTAAGTCTGCGGAAGCAAACTCGAAATTCAAAATTGAACTTAAGGGTGATCAAGTGAATCTCGTATCTGCGACGGAGTTTCACAAGATCGATTACGATGTTTCAGCAAAGCAAGCGATGCTCGATGATTTACTTAAAAAAGCTTTTCATGACATTCCGAAAGTAGGCGTTCAAGCCAAGGTCGCAGGGCCGTGGAGTGCTTTGAAATTTAATATCGACACAAACATAGCCCACGATCTTCAAGCCGCGTTTCAAAAGCAAGTCCAAAACAAAGTCGGTGAAGCTCAAGCTCAGCTCAAAGCGATGATCGAAGGAAAAATCGGCGGAGACCGCAGCAAGCTCATGTCACAAGTAACTAGTGAACAAAACCAAATCAAAGGCGAACTAGGGAGTAAACAAGCCGAAATCGACAAAGCAAAAGCCGATGTGACTGCTGGGCAAAACAAAGCTGGCGGAGATCAAAAGAAAGCAGTCGAAGACCTTGGCAAAAAGAAGCTCAACGATCTTAAAAAGCAGTTTGGATTTTAATTATGAATATTTGGGAAGCCGGAATCACAGAACCTCTTCTACGTTTCATGAAAAATCCGGCTGAAGTTCCGCCCATACAAGATA
>JAYUEB010000466.1:0-4500 GCA_043739525.1 Bdellovibrionales bacterium | reverse complement strand
TGCCCACAAGCTTAAGGTAGGTCGACGTTGTACCGCGAATCTCGCTTGTAAAACTCGAGTATGAGTTTTGTAAGGCACCCACCATAAAGCTTAAGGGTTTGCGGTACCAGGCTTCATCTCCCGGGCCCCTTTGCATATTGACCGACAAAAAGGGGAGCGCAATAATGACCAGAATGATCGCCATTTTGCGTAAATCAAAAGCAAAAAAATTCAAAGTATTTTTCTCCCTCACCTAGTTTCATCATATTTGCTTTTACAGGCTAGCAAAGCTCTTTGCGCTTTCCAAGAAATCTCCTTGAAAAAATTGATATTTCTTGCAGATAATGGGGCTCTTGAAAAAATCATGTCATGCGACTGTTTGCTGATTTATTTAATACTGTTGATACGAAAAGGATAAAAAATGTTTGATGAGTTAAAACATAGCGGCCGGAACACACGCACTAAAGTTATCACTTGGGCCATCTTTGGCGCGATCATTTTAGTTTTTGTTTTGTGGGGGCTTTCTCCTCGAGGCGGAAGCAGCATGATGGGAACAGGCGGAGGCGTTGCGCACGTTAATTCCACAACCATTTCTCTCAGAGATTTGAATGATGCGGTCACTCAGATGGAGCAGAATATGCAAGGCAGTCCCTACGCTTCCTTTTTTCAAGGTGAAGCGGGGCAACAACGCATGAACGAGATGGCTTTGAACCAACTCGTTCAAAGCGAACTGGTTTATCAGGCCTGCGTTGCAAACCAACTTGTCACTTCGGACACAGCTGTTGCTGAAATTATCCGCGGTGCACCAATTTTTAATGAAAACGGAAAATTTCAGCGCGAACGTTACATGAACTATATTGAAAATATGCGCACAACGACTGGTGAATTTGAAGAAAAACTAAGACGCGGTACAATCACCCAAGATGCTCAAAGAGTCTTTGCATCTGCTCTTCGGGCAACTCCGCAAGAAGTGAAAAAGCAGATGGACTTGAGAGATCTTCAGGCAGACGTTCAGTATGCTGAGATTCAGACGAGTAAATTGATGTCGGCTTCACAAGTGAGTGATGAAGAAGCTAAAGCTTTCATGGCCCAGTCAGATAGTGAGAAAAAGCTAAAAGACTATTATTCAACACATGGATCTGAGTTTAATACGGAGGAGCAAGTTCATGCTCGCCATATCTTAGTTAAATTTGAATCACCTAAACCTGAAAGTGTTAAGGCCGCTGAGAAGAAGGCTGAAGACTTACTTGCCCAACTTAAAAAAGGTGCTGATTTTGCTAAATTGGCAAAAGAAAACAGTGATGATCCGGGGTCAAAAGCTAGAGGCGGAGAACTCGATGCATTTCCTCGTGGAAGAATGGTACCTGAGTTCGAGAAAACAGCGTTTTCTCTAAAGCCTAAAACTTTGAGCGGCTTAGTTAAAACCCAGTACGGTTTTCACATCATTGAAGTTCTCGATAAAGTTCCTAAGACAACTCTCGCTTTTGATGCAGCTAAAGCCGGAATTGCAAAAACTTTGGTCGCAGAGAAAAAATCTGAAAGCATGATGACCGAAATCCGCGAACTCTTAAAAAAGGCTGATGTCGCAGGCGTTGATAAATTTGTAGCGGCTAATAAATTGAAGTGGGATTCAACCGGGCCATTTTCAATTTCTGCAGCCAGTGTTCCTAAAATTGGAAATAATGATGAGTTCGCAAAAATGGGATTTAAACTTTCAGCAAAAGCTCCGCTTGCAACCGAACTTGTCAGACAGGGCGATAAAGCCTACATCATGAAATATAAGGAGGCTCCAAAAGTTGCGGCCAAAGAGACCAAGCCTGCTAAAAGCAAAAAGGGTCAGGCTCCAAAAGAAGAGTCAAAGCTTGAAACTCCAGATGAAATGGCTCAAAACATTTCATATCAACGCAGCCAAGATGCCTTCCAGGGGTGGATTGAGAGTGTCCGTAAAAGCTCTCGAGTTGAGATGAGTAAGAACTTTGCTTCGTCTCAAAGCGAGACACCAGAAGATTTTTAAGTTTGTCTAAAAAAGGCTAGATATTCTCATAAAATGGCCTCAAATTGAGGCCATTTTTGTCTCTGATTTGAACTATCAAATAATTAAGCAGATTCACTTAAGTTCCTCGACCTTTGTCCGAAAAGTTTAAGGCAGGTCGTAGGAGGTTTCACACGTGAATAAAATCATGGCTCAATTTATCTTTGCGTTTTGCCTCCTTTTGCAGACAAGTTTATTGTACGGAGCAGAGTTTGTTCCCGGTGAAATCATTGTTAAATTGAAAGCCAAGCCGAATTCAGTGGAAGCCTCAGCTTTTGTAGGTCGTGCCGTCACAATGCATCGCATGTCACTTAAATCCTCTTTTGAAAACTTGAACATTCATCACTTTAAAATAAACGCGAATCAGAATCTGGATGAAGTCTTAAATCAACTCAATCAAGATCCCTCTGTTGAATTTGCCGAGCCTAACTATATTGTCCATAAACAGTCGGCGACTTCTCAAACCTCAGCGCCAATTCAACTTCAAAATGAGTGGAATGCTCTGACTCCAGGTCTTGCTCCCGTCATCGTAGCAATTGTAGATACTGGGCTTGATCTCAATCATCCTGTATTTACTGGTTCAAATGCTGTTTGGGTCAATACACACGAAATTGCCGGCAACGGCATAGATGACGATAAAAATGGTTATGTCGATGATGTGAATGGATATAATTTTGCTTACGGAAACGCCTCGCCAAACGATGACGAAGGTCACGGAACTCATTGTGCTGGCATCGTTCTTGGCACCAGCCAAGATATTACTGTCACTCCTCTTCAGGCCGCAAAAATTAAAATCATGCCTTTGAAATTTTTAGATTCGACTGGTTCAGGAAGTACAACGAACGCTATTAGTGCAATCAATTACGCTGTCGCAATGGGTGCAAAAGTTATTAGTAATTCTTGGGGTGGCGGAAGTCCATCAGATAGTCTTTTGCAGGCAATTGCATATGCTTATCAAAACAAAGTTTTGTTTGTAGCTGCCGCGGGCAATAACGGTACAAACAATGATGCGACTCCAACTTATCCAGCAAATTATAGTGTTCCGAATGTGATTTCAGTTGCCGCTACTACGAGTAGTGATGTGAAAGCTAGTTTTTCAAATTACGGTGCAACAACCGTCAGTCTTGCTGCTCCTGGAGTTGGTATTTATAGTACCTATATCGGAAATAGCTGGGCTACAATGTCAGGCACAAGTATGGCGACTCCGTTTGTTGCGGGTGTTGCTGCTCTGATGCTCAGAGAAAACTCAAGTATGAGTGCTTATCAGCTGCGTAACGTTTTACTCGGAGCCGTCGACCAAGTGACAGGACTGAATGGTGCTGTTGTAACAAAGGGCCGTTTAGATGCATATACTTCTGTGATGGCCGCAAAGAATGTTGTAGCCGTGAGCTCTCAGCCGGCGTATGCAGCTTCGGCTGATCGCAGTCCCGCAAGTGATTCTGGTAGTGGCGGATGCGGACGTGTTGAAAATGTGAAAGAACCAATTTGGCATACGATGGATAAAGGTGGAACTCCGGGTGGTGGCCTCGGCCTCGTTCTCTTCATTATGGTTGTAACTTTACCTCTCGCGCTCGCAATTGGCTTGAAGCTCAAATCACCAAAATCGAAACGTAAGTACGATCGCTTTATGATCAACAGCGAAGTAAAAGTGAAGCTCGGAGACCGAGAACTTGTTGGCCAAGTCAGTACGATCTCACTTGGGGGTCTGCAACTCAATGCCGACACGATGCTCGAAAAGGGAGGAGCGGTATCGCTTCTCATCACGGGCCCTGACGGTGTCGAACAAATCCAAGTTGAAGGACGCGTCGTATGGAGTGAAGAGCAGAAGCACTACGGAGTGCAATTTGCAAACGCCGAAACGAGTGTCCTCAACTCCATCTCAAGCTGGACACGAAATCTCATGAAAGCTTCCTAAATTTTAGGCGAGGCATCTGATCTTCAGATGCCTTGTAAGCTTGACCTCTTCTTATAAACTGTTAATATCTTCAACATGCTTAGATTTATTAAGAAATTTGCGCTTATGTTGATTCTCGTCGTAGTCGTTTGCAGCGGGGCTTACCTGATCGTTCAATACTATTCATTGATATTTGCAAAAACCGTAAAAGGTCAGGCAATCAAAGTCAGTAAAGTGAATGATACGATTGCTGTGATGAGCGGCTCTGACCGTGCGAATTCTCAAATTTACTCATTTGCTGTTGCGATCAAAACTCCCGAAGGAATCATTTTCACTTCAAGTACAGAAGATAGACAATGGGCCGCCGTGACGGAAGGCTTTTGTGTCGAAGCGAAACTCTATCCTTACCCACCATGGAATTTTGAAAAAGCCGATACTTACTTTGGTGCGAGGCTCATTCATATGATGGAATGTAAGTAGTTAAAACTGGCCCCTTATAATGTTGATGGAGCCAGTTTTGCTTTGTCCTTTCCGGCATGTTACCAGCATGCACCTCAAGACATTTAAATCCAGATCTGTCCGGAGTTCGAACCGG
>JAYUEB010000465.1:0-4510 GCA_043739525.1 Bdellovibrionales bacterium | reverse complement strand
TAATCGCCGCATACGGAGTTGGCAATTTCCTTGGCGCTCTGTACTTCGGAAATCTCGAGCGAAGTCGCCCCGCACTCATGATGTTTGTAGGTTACGTTTGGTTGGGGGTCGGGTTTCTTATTATTTCACGATGTACAAGTATCATGTGGATGCTGCCGATCACCGCAATCACTGGATTTAGCGGAACAATGAATGAAGTCACTTTTGCAGATATCGTCCAAGCGCACTTTCCAGTTAATGAAATTAGTAGAATCTTTAGACTTCGAATGGCTACCGATACGGCTGCGACACTGTTTATTATGCTTCTTTCACCAATGATATTTCGACTCATGTCCGTTCAAAGTGTTTTCGCTATGTGTGGCCTCGTCTGGGTTGTCGTCGGATTGATCGGAATCAAAAAAGTATCCTTTCCTTTCTAATAACCTCGACTCGACTTAAGACCGTCAATCAACATCACCTAAGCTTACTCGTTGCCACCCAGATTGAGTGGGATAAAATATTTAAATATGTCAAAAACCCATTTGAATTCGCCAAATTGGATTCTCCTAGTAGGCCAATTGCTTGCGCAACTTTCGGACCGAATGTTGAGCATTGGTCTTATCTGGGTGATCTCAAAAAACTTCGGCGACAGCTGGGTGACGTGGTACTTAGTTGTCGGCGGAATCCCGCATCTTTTGTTTTTTGCAGTCAATGCAAAACTTATTCAGCATTTAGGGGCTCTCAAAGTTGTGATTGGCGCAGATTGGATACGATCCTTTATCTATTTGATTGCCGCGTTTTTAATTTCGGGTATCGAAAAACAAAATGAACTCTTTGAAGTCATGGCGCTCATATTTGCGAGCAACGCGATGGCGGCATTTTTTAATCCAGCAATTTTTAGTCTACCAATTGAAATTGCAAAAGGAGACGCCGTTCAAAAGCTAACGGCGAGGCTTTCTGCTATTAGTTCACTTACAACGGTGCTCGGACCTATCGCAGGCATATTGTGCTTTCAGGAGTTAGGGCTTCACGGCTTATTTTTTTCGACGTCGCTTTTTTACTTAGTATCGGGCTTTTGCGGCTGGGCTTTAAATCGAAGAATTTCATCTCCCGAAAAGTCAGACATCAACTCAGACGAATCTATCAAATTGAAAGTTCAAGGAATCTCACCGCTCATTATCTCAATGCTTCTCGTTTTTTTAATCATGAACCTTCTGACTAGCCCTATCCAAATTTTAATGCCATCAATGGCGCGCAGTCAGTTTTCAGGATCGTTTAATTCTCTTGCGACAATGGAGATGGGTTTAGGCTCCGGCATTTCTATCGGAGGAGTCATCTTGAGCTTCTTCGCAATTCAAAATAGAACACTTTTTTATACTTGGTTTCTTTTAGTTGGAGTCGCAATTTCATTTTTGGCTTTTCAATTTTCACCAAATCTTTGGTTGGCAGCTGGACTACTTGCAACTCTTGGTCTTTTTGTTGGACTGGGTAATATTCTCATTCTTAATATTTTTCAAAGTCAGCCACGACCCGAACAAGTTCCGCAAGTCATGAGCTTGGTCAATTTGATTAGTTCGGCGGCGGTTCCGCTTTCTCTGATCATGGCAGGTCTTCTTCAAACAAAAATTTCAATTCACGAAATTGGTAAATTCTGCGCCGTCATCTTGTTGGTGGTGTGTTTATCGAGTTGGGTCCCATTTCGCAAATGGGGCAAGGAGCTCTTTTAATGGAAGCAGGAAAACGCGTCGAAACTGATAAGGGATATCATATCAGACGAGCGACACTAGACGATACACAAGAACTTTTGACACTCTATTTTCAAATTTATGGTTCAAACTATCCTCTCGCGCTTGGAACTGATCGGTCAGAGATGACTCGAATCATTTCAGATCCCGATGATCTCTGGATACTCGCAGTTGACGATAAGACCGATGATATTTGTGGATCTTGTGTTTTTGAGGTTGATAAGTTCTACAAGATTGGCCGTACCGAAGGCTTAGTTGTTAGCACGGATCATCAAAAGCGTGGAATCGGCTTCTCCCTATTAAATTATGGTTCGACTTATCTTCTTGAAGGCAAGAGCGGGATTAACTCGGTTTACACAACTACGCGTACTTTGAATTTAGCGCCACAGCTTGCTGTACTTCGAGACGGCTATTTGCCACTCGGGATTTTTCCGAATGCCCATCGCCTTGCCGTCTACGAAACCCTCACCCTTATGGCAAAATTTCGGCCCGGGATTTTAGATCAAAGACGAGTAGTCAAAGAGGTTCCGGAAGCACTTGGACCGATATTAAAAGCTCTTGGAAAAACTGTAAAAAGCAAAAATCCCCCGCCCAAGCTTTTGAAAATGGTGAAGCCTCAACCAACTGGTGAAAAACTCGAGTTTGAATTTATTCATGCACCTCAATACGTGCAAAGAAAATTTTTCGAAGCATTTACAGATCCGCTCGATCGATTTTACCCATTTCATATGCCCAACTTTTTGATGAGTGCTAAAAATGGAGAAGTCGACATATTTGGATATTTAAGTGAGGCCGACGGCTATTGCGCTTGGGTCGCAAATACTCAGCCACTTCTTAGTATGGCGGGCCGACTCAGACCACTTATGCAACAACTTGCTGACTACGGCGTTTCTTATATCGAAGTTCTCACAACCGTTGATAACATCTTAGGTCTTGAAGCTTTACTTGATGTTAACTTTTTACCATCAGCCATTTATCCCGCGATGGTTCAAGATAAGAATAAGCTCATTGATATGGTTTTGATGTCTCGTAGTATGGAGCCTCTGAACTTTCGCGGTATGCATCTTGAAAAATCGTTTAGGCCCTATATCGACCAATACGTCAAACTCTGGAAGACCATGCATCTCGAAGTTTTGGGAGTATTTGATGAAGAAAAATAGTCTGAAAACACCAGATCCTGCTCAACTTCGTAATACAGAGGTACTCTGCACTTTTGATCGCCCATACTCACCGCCTACGAACTACAATGATATTTTTGTCTCCGCCATGCGTGAAATCATTACTTGGCATCAAAAGCATTCAAAGTTTTACGCCGACTTTCTAAAGAATAGGAATTTCGCTCCATCTCAGTGGAAGGGTGATCTAGACGAAATTCCAATTATTCCAGCCGATTTCTTTAAACTTCATGAAATCAAATCAATTCCAGATAAAGACATTATCTTACATGTCACATCATCAGGAACAACAGGTCAAAAATCACAAATATTTTTCGATGCCTGGAGCTTAGGTTGTGCCCAGCTGATGGTTGATTTCATTTTTGAAGAATATAAATGGACACAAAAGACTCCGGCAAATTACTTACTTTACTCTTATGAACCCCAGCCGAATTTAAAATTAGGAACTTCTTACACAGATAATTTTCTAACAAAATATGCTCCCGTTCAAAATGTGACTTACGCTTTAAAATCGAATGGCAAGTCAGGTCACGATTTTGATCTTTACGGATGTATCCGAGCTCTCCAGAAGTTCGCCGAAGAAGGTCTGCCTGTACGTATCTTTGGCTTTCCGGCTTTCTTTTATTTTACAATTCAGCGAATGATTGATCTTGGGCACAAACCAATCAAGCTTCATCCCGACTCTCTCGTTTTCTTAGGTGGCGGCTGGAAGGGTCATGCCGACCAACAAATCGATAAACGAGATTTCTACAAGTTAGCAGAAACACAACTCGGAATTCTAGATAAGAGACTTCGAGATGGCTTCGGAAGTGTTGAGCACTCAATACCTTATGTTGAATGCGAAAATCATAATTTTCATGTGCCCATTTATTCGAAGGTCATTATTCGAGATCTAGCGAATCTAAAATCTCTAGGCTACGGCCAAGAAGGATTTTTGCATTTTCTTTCGCCCTATATTACTTCGGTCCCTGCACATTCAATCATGATGGGGGATCTTGCAATTCTAAACCCCGGAAAAGCCTGTGGGTGTGGGCTCACAACTGATTGGTTTACGATATTAGGTCGAGCCGGAATTTCAAAAAACAAAAGCTGCGCAATTGCCGCTTCTGAATTGTTACGAGGATTCTCATGAGAACGCATTTTTGGCAGGGAGAAATCATCTCCGACAAAGTACTTCAAAAAAAGGTCTCTGAGCTCAATGCATGCATCTTGAAGGGGCATACGACTCCCTTTAGCATCGATGAGTTCTATCGCGCCTGCGATCGCTTTTCGAAAAGACTTTTGTTAGATTCAAAATTGTATAATGACCTGGCAAAAGTATTGGTCGATTCTGGGGAGAGCAATTCGCAAGATGCAAAAGTGGCGCTTAACGAAATTATTTGCTTCATCGAAGAAAAAGCTCTTCGTGCAAAGCTCAATGCTGAATTCGGAACTGATAATCCTTTCCGATCTCAAAAAGTCTCACGCCAATCACCGATATTTGAATCTTGGTTTCCACTTGGCTTTTTAGTGCAATTTTTAGCTTCGAACTCGCCTTCACTTGCCGTGCTGAGTGCCTTTGAAGGATTGCTTACCGGCAATATCAACTTTATTAAATTGAGCAAGAATAGC
>JAYUEB010000464.1:0-13495 GCA_043739525.1 Bdellovibrionales bacterium | reverse complement strand
AATCCTGAGGATTATCGTCCGCAGATTTATGATTCGACCAAGATTCATTTGATGCCTGAGACCTGTTCGATTGATTCCGATCTCGATCGGAAAGTTTTACCCACAGAACATTATGATCAATACGTGAAACTTTCGGCCTATGTGAACCAGTGTATTGGAGTTGAGATCGATAGTGCGAATCAACTGCCGATTGTGCCAATGCCAAGCGCCACTTGCGAGTTTCGCTTTGTCGATTCTCAAAAGACTAAAGTGATTGCAAAAGGTGAAAACTGCCAAATTGCAAAGCCAAAAGGTAGTTACATGATTCAACCGGTTTACTTAGAGAGTTGTGCAAGTACCGATATCGCAAAAAGTGGCATCGCAAATCTCGAAGCGACTCTGACGATACTTCAGACCGACAAAGATGCAACAGCTCTTGCGACCAAAAATGTTCAAATGGTTGTGAATGCCGACCTCTCGAGCCAACTTCAAGTAGTTAAGACAACTTATCGTTCCCCAAAATTTGAAATGCTTCGTCCATCTGATTACAATATCGATATTGATTTCGCGCAGATTTCTTTAACTGGAAGTTCGAAGACAAAAGTAACGGCGTCTGCAAAGTATTTCATTCAAAATAAATCAGAGTGTAAATCAGATTCATGTTTAAGTGCGAGCTCTTATCGCACCCCTCTCGTCGTAGAGAATGATCTCTATTTGGCAAAAGCCAATAACATCAATGAGCGAATATTTTTAGGTCGTTGGTATAATGCGTCTGTTGTTCCAGCTCAATGGGCTGGAGTTGACGGAAGTCCGGCCACCAACGCGATTGTTTTCAATTGGAATAGCATTCAACTGAACTCAAGTTTTTCTCAAGCTGAAAAAGGTGACTCACTCGTTTTAGTTTCACATTTGGTGAATCCGAATCGCGGTATTAAATCTTATATCACTGCCGGCAATCAATATCTTCAGGGGCAACACAAGGTTGAGTCGACAACTTTGAGATCTGACACCTTTGCGGGGATGACTTCAGGTTTTGGAGCCATCGGTGGAATGAGCCAAATCGCTCCGCTCCCAGCACTTAAATTTAAAAATATTATTCCTGAACTTGATTTCAATTCAGTTATCAATGGTGGATCACTTCAAGATCTCGATGCGGGTAAACTTTGGCTCGTTCGTTATTCACGTTATTGTTCTCAAGCAAATGTGGATAACTGTGAGGATCTAGGTGAGATCAGCGATCTTGTGACTATTGAAACTGAAATCAAAATCACCAAATTAGATGAGACAGGTCTTGAAGTACAGCCAATTGAAACTTTGAAAAACTCATCGATTTCTCAAAACTCATATGACTTAAAGTTAACAAAACCTACAAAAATTCAATGTTTAAAACCAGAAATTACAAATACCGATCTTAAATTAAGGAGTAGAAAATGAAAAAGTTAGTAGCACTCGCAGTTGTGAGTTTATGTCTGAGCCAAGTAAGTTCAGCTCAATCCGCGCTCGATATGAGCAAATTGCCATCCGGAAATACAATTGCTCCTCCCGGACCGATCGTTCAGGCAAAACCTGATTCTTTTCAAAAGATTCAAGATTCAATTTTTGAAGACGAAAAAATCGAGTGCGACGCTGATGGATGTACTTTTCACGTCACAACTTGTGATGGAAGAGAGTTTCGTATTGGTGCAAGTGCGGGTAGCGGCAATGCTTACGGCGCAGGTGGCGGCGTTAACATATACACAGGTACAGATCAATCAAACGGCAACAACTACAATTTGAGCATCACCTACATCAAAACAAACTACGTTAACAAAGTTAAAGTTGATAAGTCTCTTTATGAGTTTATCAAGACAAACTTAATGCTTGCATCAACTAAAGAACATGCAAAAGCAAGCATGGATCAAAGAGATCCGTCTGTATCAAAAGAGTTAGAACTTGCGTTGTCGGTTGCGGTGAGTTTGAACGGAACAGCTTGCCAAAATACTCAAAGCACTTACGCACATTAGGAACAAAATGCGATCACATGGTTTCTCTCAAATTTTAACAGCTTCATGTGTGGTCGCGATTTTCACTTTTAGCTTACTTGCGCGTGCCGAAGATAATTCGGCACCGCAAATGTGGAATATGAAGTTTTCGAACCCAAACTTGTGCGCAAGAGAGGGTAAAGATCCAGCGAGTAGTTTCTATTTGATGGTCGATGGGTTTAATGTCAGTCGCCTTTCGTTTCGACTTGCAACTCAAGCTGGCGAAAACACAACGACCGATGTGACTGAAGCCATCACTGAGTTTCAACGTGCTAACTTAAAAATCTCCCAAACCATTCTCACTCGTCTTGCAAACGGTTCTCTTGCGATTCTAAGTGATGATCAATTGAGCTCTCTTAAATCGACATGTGGCGACGATGCGAAGTGCGCATCGGCACAAAGTTTTTTAAAAACGGCGTTTGAAACAATTGGTCCTGTGCAATCGGTAAATCCCATTGGTTGCACGATCATTAAAAAGAATATCCCGATGCAGTTTCGAACTGCCGCTCCGAATAAAGAAGAACTTGAGAAGCTTGCTGTCGCATATCTCGATTCTGAAAACTACATTGCACGCTGCGATTCGCTTATGAATAGCAATGCGACAGATTTCAATTTAGTTTTGAGATTCGACTTAGGTGACAACAAAAATCTGAAAGCTACGGGCTTTCGATTTTGGGATTCATACCGAGCTTATATGAGTTGGGCTTGGAGACGTTCAGATATCTTGGACTCGGTGGCCCCTCAATTCAAAGCAACACTTAAGTCTTTGGCAATTGAAAGTGAAACTCTATTAATTCCTGAAGGTTGTCAAACGCTCACACGTCCTGAGTGCAATTCAGATTTTTTGTCAGCAAATGACCTTCGTAATTTCTCATCGGGAGTTAATTTTAAAGGTGGTTCAAAACTGACCACTCACTCAATGCTTGATGATCTTGTGAAGTTACAACAAGACAAGGGCGCAGCCCAAGATTTGTTGAACCAGGGTTCGACCGAAAATGTTCAGACGTCACAAGTTTTAAAGGGTATCATGGACGCTCGTATTCAAGCGAGCAATTCGGTTTATGAGTCTTTGCTGTTCATGACCACGCTTAAGCAAAATAAGAATGTCACAACTCTGATTAAAGACATCCAAAGCTTGATCGAAACTGGGGCGACTCAAAAGCAGGCTTTGAATGACTTAGCTCTCATGTGTACGGAACGTACGGTTGTTTCGAATACTCAAGTGAGCGGACTCGCAAAGGAGATCAGCAACCAGCAATCTCTATTTCAAAATCTTGAGAGCAAAAAGGCGATTGGCATGAACGCCGAGCAAGCTGTTCTTGCCATTCATGATTACCTGGCGGCACTCGATTCACTATGCATTCAGTATTCACAAAAAATATCCGATGATGATCATACCCTTGTCACCGTAAAGGCCTTTCGCCCATGGTTTCAACAAGCGATCACAACACTTAAGTCATCGGACACGCCAAGTGTTGGAACTCCACCACCGATATCCTATTTAAATCTTGGAACTCGAAGTTTGTGTTCGGATGCAATTGACTGCGGTCGTACGTTGATTGAAAGCTACGTCAATCTCTACAATGTTAGTATCTATACGAAAGCGGTGGGTGTCGATGCAACCCAGTCTGTTACGCTTGCTCCAAATCAAAATGCCGCAGTTGCGTGTCAAGTTTATAATCCCTACGCTTTTGAGCAAGTTCGTAAAAAGAAATTAATTACGGATCTCATTTCAGCCGTTGCATCCGGCGCCCTTTACTTACCTTTTTATCTTAAGGTTGATTATCAAATCCCTAAATTTGCCTCTTTTGAGCAATTGGTAAATGACGGCCATGTCGATTACGATCCTAAGCTCATCACCCAAAAGAGCTTGAAGACTTTGGTAGTTGATTTTGGTCCTTGGGCACATTCTCCTTGTGCGATTATGGTTTCTCAAAATCCACAACTCGGCATGACCCAAGCGGTTTATGCTTTTCACGGACTTTCAGTTGGCTACTGTGCTCAAGGTGGAAAGAATGATTCTAGGGCCGATGCTTACGGACTTTCGAAAGTAGAGCCTGTCGGACATTCGGCTTGCGGAACCTGTCAGATCAGCTTTGAGCAAGTGGCGGTGAGTACGGTTGCGACGGGCTTTAATTCATTTCGATTCGGTATTCGCTTGGTCGATGCACTCAATGACTTCTTTAGAGCGGGATCTTCACCTGAGATTCCGCGAGCTCTTGAAGTCAATCCGAAATATGTTGCTGATACTTACACTAAATACCAATCGATTCCTGATGATTGTGTTTATGAACTTGCTCACAATGCTCGTTGCATGAAAGATCTTTGCGTTTCGTCGACCGTATCAAAATACGAAGCCGCAAGCGGCATTCACATTACGGAAGCTTACGCCGCCGACTATCCAGATGATCGTGGAGGTCCAAATCAAAAATATATTTGGATGAAGACAGATAAGTGTGATGGCGAAATTGGCGTGCCTGTCGTTTGTCAAAAAAATAAAGTTCCGTCTTTTGTGAATATGCATGCTGTGATGAAGACAATGAGCTGCAGGAAGTTAAAATGAAGAGTTTGATGATCATCATTTTGATCTTGAGCTCGCAGTCTTTTGGGTGGAGCCTAAAAGAAGTTGTCGCTCGCGACACTCAAAATCAATTGGTACGCAGTTTTCAAGCTCAGTGCCAAACAACAGAATCATTTTGCCAAGATCTATGTGGAAAGAACGATGTTTGCGAAGTCAGTCGAGACTCGTGTGACGCCTGTATCTCGGACTCAGATCTGGTGACTCGCTCAATAATTTTAGATTCAAATCGCATCTATGAAATTAAAAAAGAAATCGTTCGTGATGAATCCTTGATTCCCTATTTTAAATCTCAGGCATTTTACGTCATGTCAGCTACAAGTCTTGTGAACATCTTTTCGGATCCGCAAAATCCAGCAGATGATCAGGCTCTCAGGAAAGATTTACAAAGCATTTGTCCAGCGTCGACAGTTAATCCGCTCATTCTCATTGACGGAGCAAATCCTCAAGAGTGGTCTCCAGTCGCGATCGTGTGCGACAATGAAAGTAGAAACAGCGAGGTGTTTTCGCTCACTCTTCGCGCCGAATTCTCAACCGACACGTCATCTTTAAGAAAAATGAATTGGCAAACTCTTGCCTACTCTCCAGCTCCAGAAGGCCTCGTACTTAAGATGAGTACAGAGATAAAGCCCGTTCCTAAAAAGGCGATTAAATTTAAGCAAGAGAACGGTGGATTGAAGCTTCAAATTTCGAAGAGACTTCCGTGAGATTGATTCTTTTGGCACTTCTTTTCATTTCGCAAGCTGCTCTTGCCGATGTTTGGACGAGCGAAAATAATTGGGACTCTAAGTGGGAGAAGGCCTATTCTGCCTGGGTTAAAACCTATTGGACGAATGACGTCTTCATCAGACCAGGTGGACTTCTCTTCGGAATTAAGACCGATTGTGCAGAGGCCACCTATACAATGAGAGCGACCTACGCTTATCTTAATCATCTTGAATTTGCGGCACATGCGGCCGATACGAGAACTCAGCAACGTGTCATTAACAATCATCTTAAGAGCTTTGATTCTGAAATAGATGCAGACAAAAGATTTCGTAAGTTCATCGTTTATCTTCTTCAAAGAGTGAATTCGACGAGTCTTGCAGTTGATACTTATCCCGTTCACATCGATCGTGAGCATTTTGTTCCCGGAATCATTTATGTTGCTCCAGGGGAGCATAGCTTTCAGATTGTCGACTTAAGCGATACGGGTATACCGACGGTTTTGAACTCGACAACGCCAGCTCAAGCAAGATTGCTTTTTCATGCTGAGGGTTTTCCGTTTTATTTACCTAGAGATTTTAATCACCATCTAGATGGTTATCGCGCTTTTCGAGAGCCGAAGGATTTAGAAACTCCCATCAATCAATTGAGTCAAGCTGGCTTTGAACAGTATGAGGATTCAAAAATTGCGAGCGAGAGTTATTTTAAATTCACAGATCGCATGCTCTCACGCCTTGCTTTGAGACCCGAAAATGAAAATGAAAAAATAAAACGTAATTTTACAAATCTCTGCTTCTATTCTCGTGAGCGTGCGCCTCGCGTAATTGAGGCCTATCTTCTGTGGAATGATGGTGGTCGCAAATGCCTATCATCTGGTGACTTCTATGGACATTCAACTTTTGATCGTGATGAGCAGCTAAAAGATTATTTTTTGGCGGTTAAAAGTTTAAGTGAAGGCGAAAACTTTGGTGAGGTATCGGGCCCACTTCGAGAAGAGATATTAAATATTTTTTCGGGCTCACAAATTGAAGGCACTCATTCAAACAATCTACCAGATTTAAATCCAAGGGTCTCGAATACGAAATCAACGTGTGTCGTTGAAGTGGGTGTTCCTCAGAAGCCTATTTTAAGCCTCAGAGAAGTGTGGCAGCTCATTCAGAACCAAAAATTGGTATCTGATCCGAACGCCACCATTTTGCAAAGATGGGGACAAGAGGCTTTTGTTCCTATTTGTCGTTGAGCTCAACTCGTGGAAACAATGGCGTCGCCTTGCTGATACGAGTACCCGCTTCGATCATTTGAAATTTTTTGAGATCTGCGATCGCAGGAGCTTTTGTCCAACCGATCTGATTCAGAAGCTCACCCATTTTAGTTGGCATGACAGCACTTAGTAAAATCCCAGCAAAGCGTAAGCATTCAAGTGAAACCAGTAGGCCCTCTGCGCCTTCGCGCATTTTTTCTGAGTCTCCAGCTGCAATTTTAAGGCTTTTCCAAGGAGCTTGGTCCTCCATATATTTATTGGCTGAAGAAAGTAAATCGGTGACAGCTTCGATGGCGCGATTAGGAGCCATCGCAAGAATTTCGCGATGGACAATTTCAGTCAATGCCTCTGCCTGTTTTGCAAGAGCCAGCGAAGCTGGCATTTGAAATTCGATTTTAGGGACTTTGCCTTCAAAAAACTTTTCAATTAAGTTTGTTGATCGGCTTAAAAGATTTCCAAAATTATTTGCAAGATCGGTATTCACCCTCGCAATAACCAAGTCTTGAGAAAATTGGGCATCATTTCCGAGGCTAATATCACGAGTTAAAAAGTATCTGAGTCCGTCAACACCGACGAGTGTTCGCATATCAAGTGGTTTGATGGTTGGACCCTTTGACTTACTCATTTTTTCATTATTTTCGGTCAGCCACCAACCGTGAGCAAAGATCTGCTTTGGAAGTGGAGCACGAAGCCCCATGAGCATGGTTGTCCAATAAACGGCATGAGTTGTGAGAATATCTTTTCCGATGAGATGAGTGGCTCCGCAAGAAGACGGATTCCACCATTTTTCGAATTGAGCTTCTCCGCCAGGAACTTTAAAGCCAACCCCTACCGCATAATTGAGAAGAGCATCAAACCATACGTATGTAACATATTCTTTATCAAACGGCATTTCAATGCCCCAGCTCATGCGAGCCTTTGGGCGAGAGATACAGAGATCTTGCAGAGGTTTTTTCAAAAATCCCAAAACTTCATTACGTTTACTTTCAGGAGCAATGAAGCTCGGATTTTTTTCAATGTGAGCGATCAACTGATCTTGGTACTTGGACATCTTGAAAAAATAATTTTTTTCAGTTACAAGGCTGACTTCGCTTCCGGTTGGAGCTTTGCCGCCGACTAAATCTTTTTCCGTATAAAAAATTTCATCTGAAACAGAATACCAGCCAGTAAACTCTTTTGTGTAGATCTCATCTCGATCATAGAGATCTTGCAAACACACTTGTACGGCTTTGACATGGGTCGGAGCAGTTGTCCGGTAAAAAATATCGTATTCAATATTTAGTTCGCGCCAAATATTTTGAAAGTTCAAAACCATTTCGTCGCAATGAGCCTGTGGAGAAAGCCCTCGTTTAACGGCCGCGTTCTGAACTTTTTGACCGTGTTCGTCCGTACCTGTTAAAAAGAGAGTTTCCTCGCCAAACATGCGCCGGTAGCGCCGTAAGACATCAGCAATAATGGTCGTGTAGGCATGCCCGATGTGAGGTGTGTCGTTAACATAGTAGAGTGGGGTCGTGAGGTAGAGTGACATTTGTGTCCTTTAGACGAAACTAAACTTCATCAGGAAAAATTTTTTCCATCAATTTGCGAATCTGTTTTCTCATTTCAGGAAGTTGAGTCATTGTCGATTTCATTTTCAAAAATTGTTGTACAGGCAAAAGGGGAGAGCCGCCGTAATCGCCTTTTATCTCGATGCTTTTGCTGACAGCGGATTGGGCCGCGAGATTAACGAAGTCAGCGACATGCAGATGTCCGCCAATTAAGGTGTTGCCGCCTGTTATCACAAAGTTTCCAAGTGAGCTTGAGCCAGCCATTTTGAGACCTGAAGTGAGTAGACAGCCGCGACCCACTTTACAGTTGTGTGCTATATGAACTTGATTATCGGTTTTTGTTCCGCGACCAATGCGGGTCTCGCCAAAAGTTCCGCGATCAATGGTATTATTAGCTCCGATTTGAACTTCGTCTTCGATGATCACCCAACCCTGATGAGGTATGCGAATATGATTGCCGACGGCATCGTGAGCATAACCAAAACCTTCTTTGCCAATACTTGTGTGAGCCGATATTTCGCATGCGGAGCCAATTTTAACTCGAGATCCAATAAAGACGAGCGGCTGAATGGTCGTGCGTTCGCCAATTTCAGATAGGGATTCAACAACCGAATTTGCGCCTATGTAGGCATTCGCTGCGATCTTAACATGTGCACCAATCACAGCTCCTGCTCCAATATAAGCCGTCGCGTGCACTTGAGCCGACTCGTCAATCACGGCTGTTATATGCCGGCCTGAAGCCTTTTCCAAATCGCGATAGGGAGTTTGGAGTACAAAGCGATCAATAACTTTCGCCATGAGGAGTTCAGGATTTGGAGATGAAATGACGATTTTATCTTGCTGGCGAGTTGCGACTTCAGAGAAAAGTTTTTGGGGAACCACTACGCCTGATGCTTTCGAGTTAAGCCCAGCTTCAATAAAGCTCGGCTTTGTGCAAAAAATTAGAGATTTCTCAACCGGCATTTCGGCCGATGAAACTCCCACAAACTTCAAATCGTGAGAACCTGAGCATTCGATGGCCAGGTCTGAAAAAGCGGTCTTGATTTGTGAGAAATTAAATTCGTGTTGAAACATCATTAGTAAGTAGCAATAGCAGCACCCACTCACAATTCTTTATTCGCCGCGATGCAAACACAATACTCGGTGCGATCATAAGTTGGTTTTTTTACGAAGCGTATTTTTGAGTCAGATCGAGGCGGGAGGAGGAACGGCTAGCCAGAGGATTATCCGGACGACGACCAACGAAGATGTGACTCAAAAGACCGATTAAAAAAAGCGAAAATATGATCGCGCCGAGTATTAACTCCCTGAATGAATTCAAAAAGCTTGTTTTCTGAAAGTCTTTAGCCTAGTTTTCAGTTGTAATCGCATCATCAGACATCTTGTGGAGGAGAAATGGCAAAAAAGCCGGCTAAAGCCCCAGCAAAAGCAAAAAAATCGGTTGGATCAAAACCCAAAGCGAAAGCTGCTGCTCCAAAGGCTAAACCTGCAAAGAAAGCCGCAGCTCCTGCTCCTAAAGCGAAGCCAGTTGAAAAGGCTCCTGCTAAAGCCGCCTCAAAATTGGCTGCTAAGCCTGAAAAAGTGAAAACCCCTCCATTAAAAGCTGATAAAATTGCGGATAAAAATCTAAAAGGCAAAAAACCAGCTCCTCCATCTGTTATGGGCTCTAAGCTTAAGAAAGATGCAGATGAGCCTGAAGACGATTTTTTAGATGATGACATTGAGATTGATCCTGAGCTTGCAGAATTTGTCGAAGATGTAGCTGAGCTCGAGGAGGCTGACGCAGCGGCTGAAAAGGCGATTGCGGGTGGTGCTGATGAGGAAGAAGAAGAGGTTACGGCCCCTGTTAAGAAAACACCAAAAGAAAAATCGGCTTCTGAGAGGCGAATTAAGAAAGAGCGCGATTTACTTTCTGGAATTGATCGTAATGGCGATTTATCTGAAATCTGGCAGAAGTTTTACGAAACTCACAAGGGTGAAAAAGCGAAACCATACAGTATGCGTGAGACATTTGAGGCAAAGTCATCTCTTCAACACGTCAAATTAGGCTGGGGCTTTATTCTCTCAAATATTAATGATCGCCTTGAAGTCCTGTTTAAAGAGGGCATCAAAATTTTAATTTCGAATTATAAGTCGTAAAACTGAAGTCAGGGGCTGGATTATTGCCCCCGTAGATTTTAGTTGTACTTTCTATCTAAATTCGACTAACACTATACCCCACATATGGCAAAAGACGATCTAGCACAAATTGACGGAAAAATTATAGACGCTGGCGCTGGCGGACTTTATAAAGTCGAACTCGACAATAAAGTCGCTATCCAAGCAAGACTCTGCGGCAAAATGCGTAGATTTAATATTCGCGTGGTTGTCGGTGACCGCGTAACTGTCGGAGTGTCTCCTTACGATCCATCAAACGGCCTTATACTTTACCGCCACAAGTAGAGAAATAAATGACAATAGATTTTAATCAGTACCTCCAGAAGATCGATGCAAAGTTCGCTCCGAAATCTGTTCAAGCAGTTTTGGATTTACATGCCGAAGGCGGAACAGTTCCCTTCATCGCAAGATACCGAAAAGAAAAAACCGGTAACTTAGATGAAGTTGAAATTCGCCAAATTTTAGAGGCAAGCGAAACTTTTTCTGAGATTAATAAGCGTCGTGAATTCATTTTAAAAGAAATCGAAACTCAAGGAAACCTCACGGACGAAATCAAAAAGCGTCTTGAGACGAGCTATGATCTTGGGGACCTCGAAGAAATTTATCGCCCTTTCAAAAAGAAAAAGAAAACCAAAGCCACTCTCGCAAGAGAAGCAGGTCTCGAACCATTGGCAACTTGGATTTGGTCTTTGGGTCATGGCGAGCTTCAGGATGAGACCACTTTAGAAGTCAAAGCGAAGGATTTTATAAATCCAGCTTTGGGTTTTGTGACTTATGAACTCGCACTTAAAGGTGCGCAAGACATTATCGTTGAGAAAATTTCAAATGATCCAGATCTTCGCGAATCAGTTCGATCGAACTTCTTTAGTCATGGTGGGGTTGTTTCGAAAAGTACAAAAGAATTTAAAGCTCATTCAAAATACGAAATGTACAAAGATTTTGCTGAAGGTGTTAAGAGTTTGCAAGATGGCAAACATTCACATCGTTACCTGGCAATGCGTCGGGGTTGGACTGAGGGCGAACTCGCAGTCACGATCGTTGGTGATGAAGAATTGCTACTTAAAAAATTCGAAAACTTTGCTCTCAATCAACCTCAAAGTCAGAGTGCGCAGTTCTTAAAGGCCTGTGCCCAGGTTGCGTTGACGGTACACGTGTATCCTTCAATCACGAACGAAGTTCACCGTGTTTTGAAAGACAAAGCAGATAAAGACGCGATTACAGTTTTTGCTGAAAATGTACGACGTGTGTTGCTGTCTTCTCCATTTGGTCCAAGATGTGTATTGGGAGTTGACCCTGGTTTACGTACGGGCTGTAAGCTCGCCTTAATCGATAAACAAGGTAACTTTATTTCGCACACTGTTTTGCATGTTCAAGGTTCAGATGCGGATGCAAAAGCAAAAAGTCTCTTTAGTGAAGTTTTAAAGCAAATTAAAATTGATGCGGTGGCAGTTGGTAACGGAACAGGCGGCCGCGAAGCCGAAATCTTCTTAAGAAAAATTCTCAAAGAGATCGATGCTGCAATTCCAGTTATTATGGTGAGCGAATCTGGTGCAAGTGTTTACTCAGCCAGTGACGTGGCTCGTGAAGAATTTCCTGAGCTTGACCTCACAGTTCGTGGAGCGATTTCAATTGCTCGCCGACTTCAGGATCCTTTGGCTGAACTTGTTAAGGTTGATCCAAAATCGATTGGTGTTGGTCAGTATCAACATGACGTTACTCAAACTCATTTGCAAAAAAGCCTCGAAGGTGTTGTTGAGAGTTGCGTGAACAATGTCGGTGTTGATCTCAATACAGCTTCTGCTCCGCTTTTATCTCATGTTTCGGGTATCGGTCCGGCACTTGCAAAAAATATCGTTGATTATCGTAAAGCAAATGGCCTTTTTGAAGATCGTTCTCAACTGATGAAAGTCGGTCGATTCACAAGTAAGGTTTACGAACAGTGCGGTGGATTCTTAAGAATTAGTGGCGGCAAAGTATTACTTGATCAAACAGGTATTCATCCTGAGCGCTACACCGCTGTTCGCGATATGTCTCAAGAGCTTGGCGTTCAAATTTCTCAGCTGATTGGCGAAGGTGCTAAAAAGCTTCTTGAAGTTCGCACAAAATGGGCGGCACTCGTAGGCGAATTTACATTTGACGATATTATTAAAGAACTCGAAAAACCTGGCCGTGATCCTCGCGATCCATTTAAGGTTTTTGCTTTCAGAGATGATATTTTTGAAATGAAAGATTTAAAGGCCGGGATGATCTGCCCAGGCATCGTCAGTAATGTTACTAATTTTGGAGCTTTCGTTGATATCGGTGTTCATCAAGACGGACTTGTGCACTTGTCTCAACTTTCTCATCAGTTTATTGATGATCCTCGTAAAGTTGTGAACCCAGGTGATCAAGTCACAGTAAAAGTTTTAACTATTGATTTGGATAAAAAGCAGATCTCTCTCACGATGTTAATGGAAGAGCGTCCAAAGCAAATGGCTCGTCCAGATGCAGGTGCAGGCGAAGCTCGTCCGCGTCGCCAGCAAAAAGATCAATCGAGAGGGCCACGTCCTGAAGGCGAAATGCAAGCTCGCGGCCCACGTCCGCCACGTGATCAAAATCGCGGGCCACGTCCACCTCGAAGAGATGCGCGTCCTCCAAAAGATGATTTTGTTCAGCCAGCTAAAAATCCAAATGAGAAAAAGTATCGTCAGGATTTCGAGGAGAAAATGGCTCGTCCTGAAGGTGCAAGACCACCTCGTGACGATCAAAGACCACGTGGAGATCGCCCAGATCGCGGTCCTAGAAAAGATCAGAGAGCAGAAGAGGCTCAAGTAGTTAAAAATTTAACTCCACAAGCGCAAGCTGAAATGTTTGAGAAACAACGTGAAGCAAATAAACATAAAACTGCGAGTCAGATTGTTCGTGAACGTTTAGCAGCTAAGCCACCAAAGAAGAAAGAGCAAAAGCGAGATCGCCCAGCTCAAGCTCCTGAAGCGGCTCCTCCAGCGGAAACTGCTGCGACTCCAAAAGAGCAACAGCCACGTCAGGATCAGCGACCTAGACCACAGCAACAACAGCAGCAACGGCCAGGACAAAGGCAACAACAGTCGCCTTTCAACAATCCGTTTGCAGCTTTGATCAATAAAGATAATAAAAATTAAGATCCTCGTTCGGAACTCCCAGATTCAAGGTCGGGGAGTCTTTGCTGCGACTTCATTTAAAAAAGGTGACCTCGTCGTTGTTTGGCAAAACACACGTGAAATTGATG
>JAYUEB010000463.1:0-13532 GCA_043739525.1 Bdellovibrionales bacterium | reverse complement strand
TGCAAAAAAACAAAAAATCTTCAAGTGCCGCGACCGCCAACATCAAGAATAATCCGCTTGAAATGAGATCGACCGGAACCCCAAACAGCGACATGGTTCCGAAAGTCACCACTGCCATCACGAGTAAAGTAAGTGTAAATGCGACGCCACTTCGCCAAGTTCCAAATAGCAAATGAAAAGCGACCAACAAAAAAATCAATAAGAAAAAATTGAGCTGATTATTGCGATTGATTCCTTCATGGCAATAATATTGAAAAAGGGCTTCTCCAGAAACAAAATAGGTTTTAAAATTATCAGCTAAGTCTTTCAGGACTTCGCCAACAGGTCTTGGATCAAAGCTTCCGTAAAATTGAGTCTTTTCATTTCCTTTAAAAGTTAAGACGGCTGCAAGATCTTGAGCTTTTCGATCAGTCATAATTCCAAGCCAAGGAGTATTTTTAAGCTCGCTGACTTCTTCTGGCAAATTGCGATCAATAATTCGAAAATACCAGAGTTGATCGACCGTGACCTGCGGCGCACGAATATCAAAAGGTGATCCTAGACTTAAAAGATGAGAATTTTTATAATCTTGCAATGCAATCCAAGTTCTCACTTTTAAAATTTGTTCACTTGTAAAGCTTGAGCCGAGATCAGGCTTAAAAATAACGACCATCGAACTTCCGAGATCAAAGTCGTCGCGGGCTTGGCGAAACTCCTGAGAATACTTCAATGTCGGATCTTCAATGTCGTGAACAGCATAAAGAGTTTTAATTTTGCCCAGATTAAAAAATGAGAAAACGACTACGAAAGTCGTTAGGCCTAAAATCAAATGCGGAGAACGCAATGAGATGCGATATAAATTGAGAAGAAAAATACAAAAGCCTCGAAAGGCCTTTTGAACCAAATCCATATGCGCTCAGATTGGCGAATGAATCAAGTTTTGTCAGTTACAAAATATTTTCAGTTTTCTTAGTAGGATTTGCGCTCGATTGCGGTGGCGGAACAGGCACCTTTACCATTTGAGGCGCAACTGAAGTGGCCGCTGGCTTCGCTTCAACTGTTGTTTTCACTTCGACTGCTACAGGCGCAAGTTTTGGTGCAGCAACAACTGCCTTAACAACTGGAGCTTCTGAATCCGAGTCCTCATCGGCCGAAGCTGTTTTACGTTTGGCTTTTTGAATAGGTGCTTCCATACTCGCTGATTCCATATCCAAAACATCGCCAATCATGAATCCTTCAAACTCAACACTTGGTCTCTCGTCATTTGAAGTCGTTGTAGTTAAACGGCCAACACTAATATGTTTATCGACCTGGATGATTTGCAACTTCCCAATCGGAATTTTCAGGCTTCCTTGCATGGCATTTTTTGCAGGATCAAGAACCGTCGAATTACGAATGACGTTCAAGTACATTCCCTTTTTCATTCCCGACTCAACACCTGCATTGATATAATAATCTTTGTAGGCAGTTTCGTTATTTTCCATCGGTAATGATTTACGGACTTCAAAAATAGAATAATCAGCTGCAAAACTCAACTGCGACATGAGTAATAAGGTCATAAGCGCTTTCAAATACACGTGGCTTCCCTTCCAATGGGGAAAACCTTCCTAGCCTTCCAAGAGTCACGCCATACTGGCATTACCTTGATCGGCAAGACTTTGCAGATGCTTGAGTTTGAGACGAATGTTTTAGGCTAATGTCGGGCTATTTTAAATCAGGAACAGGCACTGGAGCCGGTTGCTGTGCCGGTTGATTGTCAGGAAGCTTAATCGCAACTCCCCAATCAGACGCGCGACTCTTAATAGAAGCTTTTGGATTTGATACCAAACGCTGCTGAAGCTTCGCAAAGATCGGCTCTTTAATTGCCAAGCTATTATCCTGAAGAACGCATTGGCGAGCAATCTTGCGATCAATGTTGATCACAATAGGTGCCTTCATATTTGCAGTCATCAGAGTTGGGTCGCTTGGAATTGTAATGATTGAAAAGAATCTTGTGCGTTCATTGGCAGCAAGTTTAATTGCCTCAATATCATGTCGAGTGAGTGCCACTTGATAGTTTTGGATGAAAAGCTCAGGCTCTAAAATTGGGAATGCGATATCAGGAAGTTCGCAGCTCTGAAGCCACGCAAAGATCTCATCATGTGGATCATCAAGGAGAACGAATTTACGAAGATTCGCAAATCCTAAGATTCCTTCATAGAAATCCAACACATCTTCTTCTTTAATCTCAACAGATCCAAATCTGGATGTCTGAATGAGCATATTCCCCCTCCACTTGAGGATGACCACAGAGTCTCAATAATTAAGACACTTCAAGCCGATCGACCGGTGAGTTAAGCACTGATTTTTTTACAAAATAGAACCCAACAATTAAATTGTATGAATGATTTTTATTAATCGGCAAGAGAAATAGCTGGACTTAAGCTAGCTCGTAACATTTCGCAACTCATGGTGTCGAAATTTTACGAGCTAGCTTAAGTTTTCAGGAGTTTCGCAACGGCGCGAGTGTCTTCAGATGAAGATTTCGAAGACTCTTCATTTTGGCTTTGTATCGCCACGTAGACTTCTTCGCGGTGAATTTTGGTATCTTTGGGAGCTTCAATTCCAAGGCGGACTTGCTTACCCTTGATCTGAACGATTCTGATCTTGATATGGTCATCGATGGCGATGCTCTCACCAAGTTTACGTGTCAATACTAACATGAGCTAAACTCCTTCAACATCCAGGTCAAAGTTGAATCGTTTTGGTGTTTTAAGACCCCAACCTATTCAAAACAAGATCTGTTCAAAATTTGAACTTTTCTCATCAATTACATCTACGGCAAAAGCGAAAAGAAACATTAGCTATAATTGCTAACGGAGAAAGTCAAGAAGACTCGGCTGGATGAGTTTGCCAGATGTGGCAAGGGTCGCTTTTAAGGTACTTTCGGACTTATTTATGTCGCTAACCAGCTGAAAAGTGTCGGCATCCTCAATGTTCGAAGACATGGTTTTCGCATCGATCGTGCCCTTCGAAATACTTTCGGTCGCAGCGTTCAAAGTCCCAACTCTCGACCCAAGTTCGGCTCTCGAAAGAACAACTTGTTCGAGCGCTGTGTCGATGCGATCGATGGATTCTTGAATCGCTGGTTTATCATTTGTTTTAAGCGCAGTTTCAAAACCTTTGAGTACACTGAAAATATCGATTCCACGCTCAGCTAATTTTCTCTCAAGCTCAGCTTGTTTTCTAGCGAACTCATCTGGAGTTTCTTGATTTTGAGTTTTTTCTGAAGCGGGCGCGCGAATTCCTGGAAGTTCATAATCTGGAACCGACATTTGTTTGTGTTCGCGTACCGGTCTTTCGCGAGCAGGAGAAGAAAAATTTTGGGAAGAGTCAGGGCCGGCATCCGCAGGAGCCTTTAAACCTCTTCCCAAAAACACAAGATTGCCAGGAATGTTCATGGCAAGTTTTGCTTCTTTATCTATAATAATTTCCATTAAGCCATTGTCACCATGATAATTACCTTCTGGATCAAAGGGTGCAGACTGAGTCTTAAAACCGCCAAATAAAAAGCGATCGCCTAATTTGCGATTTCCGATTTGGACAGATTGTGAATGAAGTTGTGCAACTTCACTCGCAACTAACTCACGAGACTTTGGGCCTGCAGAGGCATCATTGGCTTGATTGATTGCAAGTTCTTTTGCGCGGACAAGAGTTTCAGTGAGTTCTCCTAGAGATTCTTCAGAGTACTCAAGAAATGCCTTCGCATTTGAAATCGATTTTAAATACTGATTGTTACCGTTGATCTCAGTTCTCATTGTGAGTACCCGAGTTGCGCCTAGCGGATCATCTGAAGGCTTTGTGACCTTCTTCTGAAGTGCCGCTTGATTTTGCAACTCAGACATCTCAGAGCGATTACGCCCTAAGTTCGTCGTGACTTGCTCATAATTCATTTTATCGGCTATGCGCATTTAAGTCCTATAACTTCTTCAAGTTCAAAACAGTGTCCATCATCTCGTCTGCTGTTTTTACAATTCTCGCAGACGCATCAAATGCTTTTTGAAATTCAATCATCTTCGTAGTCTCTTCGTCGAGACTGACTCCACTCACGCTCTCACGAATATTTGCGAGCTGCTTCACGATCCCATCTTGGGCATCGTGCGCTGAGTTCGTCTTACGGGTGATGACACCCACCTTGCCAACCATTGTGTTGTAATACTCATCTAGATTGGCATTACCATCAGACATAATTTTATCGTACTGAAGCCCCGCAATTTTATTCGCTATGCGGTTGTCACCTTGTGCTCCGTTTTTTTCTCCGGCGGCAATGCGAGATGGATCTTTCAAAATGTCTTCACTGACTCGTAATTGTTCTGCTGCGTGCTTCACATCGAAAGGTTGCTCAAAGAAATCGACATTCGTTTCTCCATATGAGTTAAAACCTTTAGAATGGATATCGTTGATCTCGTCGGCCAGACTGTATGCCATATCATCAACGCTATCTTTTAAATCATTGATCACGACATCGCGTACTTCGATAAGGCCACCGATTGAGCCTCCGCGAAGCTGTTCGGTGACTTTAAATGGAGTTGCCGAATCAGAGCTTTTATACATGACATCAAAACTGCCTTCGCCTTTTTTGCCATGTTCTCCAGTCGTTTGAACAAACAACTCTTTAGCGTCGTAGCCTGCAACGAGAAGCGCATTGTTACCAGCTGATACTGTGACCGTACCGTCTTCGCCCTCGGCCCATTTAATGTTTACCTTCTCGCCTAACTTTTTAACTAATAAATCTCTGCGATCACGTTCGTCATTGGCCGAGGCCCCTGTTAACTCAACAGATTGAATTTTTTCATTGAGTCCTGCGATCTCGGTTGAAAATCCATTGATCTCATTGACATGATTTTTAATTTGCTGATCGAGATCGGATTGTACGCCACTCAGCTGAGCATTAATGCGATGAAAATCTTTTGTAACAAAATCAGCAGTCTCTTTAACAAGTGATCTGGTTGCAAGGCTCTCGGGATTATTTGAGAGTTCGCGAAAAGCATTGAAGAACTCAGACATATACTGATTGAGTCCCTTATTGACTTGCTCATTATAAATCGACTCGACCCGAGTCATTGCATCTTGTTTACCGCTGAGATAACCGAGATGAGATTCTTCAAGACCAATCTGCTTTTCAAGATACGGATTGTTCACTCGATTGATAGCTGCTGCTTTCGCACCCATGCCGATTCGGAGTTTGCCTTCACCAATCGGAAGATTTGTAACCTGATCGACTCTCTGACGAGAGTAACCTTCAACGCTTTTAGAGGCGATGTTATGCGATACGGTTTGAAGTGCCGTCTGAGAATTCATCAGAGAGCGCTTGCCCATATCCATCATGGCGTTGATCTTCGACATCCTGTCCTCTACTCGTTCAGCACATCATGTGCTGTTGCGGCTTAAGGCCGCCAAGCAACTTCTAAACTTCTTTGCTCACTAAATTACCTGAAGCATCTGACTTCTGAGGTAACATCGAACCCTGTTTTGCATAAGTGGGTTTTGCCTGCAAAGTATCTTTAATTGCAGACATCGCACCCGTGATATTTCTCAGTGCACTTGTCACTAGTTCTTCATTTTGTTTATTCACTTCGCTCACACGCTTAATCAAAAGATCAAGAACAGAGTGAAGATTTCTGAGCCGATCGCCTTTGCTCTCTTCGAGCTTTGATGCAAGCTCAAGCAATCTTGGCTGATCGACATCTGTACCAGTTTCGATCGCTAGATCACGGGCACATTTCATGCGTGAATTTTCAAGCGAACGTACTCGCACTAAAATCGCGTCTTTTGATTTATTATTTTCGTTGAGATCTTCAATTTTGGCCGCAACCAAAATATCTTTCTCTTTGCGAACGATGTCGAGAAGCGAACGATAAGCTTTGATCAACTGATCGAGGTTTTCAGAGAGGAGTTTGTAAATTTCGTCTTTTCTAGATTCCATGTTATTCATCCTTAAAGAACATAGTTAATTTTTTAAACTTACGAAGGCATCAACAAATGTTCATCGACCATTTTATCTGCAATTGCAGACGCATCGACGTTGTATTTTCCTTCATCAATCATCTTTTGGAGTCTCGCAACTTTTGCTTCATCAACTGTGTTATCTGGAGTCGCAAGTTCTTTTGCTTTTTTAATACTTTGCGCACGCTCAGAAACTTCTACTTTTGCAGAATCGCCAAGTGCCGAAGCCCCAACAGATTTTTTATCGCGCGCGCCTTCAGTTCCCGGTTTAGAAATCTTTGCTGAATCAACATTTGGTGCGCCCGTATTCGGCTTATTTGTAACTTTCATCAGACCCTCCAGAAAACGAACGATGGGTTTAATAACATCATCTATTTAATTGTATCATATTGAGACGCAGAAACACGAGGCTTTTTATAGACTCTTATTAGTCTCTTGTTCTTTGTCTGGCTCGGTGTTCTGAGAACTTGATTTGGCGGAATCCTGTGGTCCAGTGAGATTCCAGAAAAAAGATTTAATCTCAGGGCTTAGAGTCGCAATTGGAGTGCCTTGTTTGAGCTCTGCGTTTTTAGGTTGTGACAAAAATACGCCATCAAAAATGAAGGTAGATTTGAATCCACCTTGATGCTCTAACGTGATTGCCGTCTTACCATCCAGCATTTTACTTTGAGAGACAAATTTGCCATCAAAAGGTAACTGGACTCGAGTCGGGCTGCCATCTTGATTTTCTTTCAACTCAACCTTGAGCGGGAGCTGCGACTTTTGACTGGTTGGGAGCGGACGAACGCTCGAAATGTCTTTATCTGTCAATTTCATCATACCGCCAGCTTTGAGAGCCTTAAGTCCAGATGAATTATCAAAGTATCGTTCGACAAGCTGATCGTAGATTAAATTCTGCAAACCAATGCCGCCTTGATCACCCCATGCTTCGACATATTGATTATCTAATTCATCACGATAAATCTTTTCACCCATGCTGGGTTTCATGTACCCAGCACTCTCAGCAGTTCCCCGCATTGCCTTAACCATTTCATGCAGAAATTGCTTTTCATAAAGTTTAGCAACTTCATCAACCTTTTGATTACGCGGAGGAGTTTTATCAGCACCGGGAGTAATTTGTTCGGCCCGAGCATTCTCAACCCGCTCCCGCTGAGCAGAGGGTTCCGTGAGAACTGTTTTGTCGACTTTACTAATACTCATGAATTCCCGTATAAGATTTTAAAAAGATCAAGCTCAGGTCCAAAAAGTTTCGTGTCAGAATACATAAGGACGAGCGAGGATGAATCAAATCGAGGCGCGAGGGCCGAAGCAACGAAGAGTTGGTTCATCCTCGTTCGTCCGTACTAAAGAAAAAAGGGGAGATGAGTGAGAAACCTTGTGCATCCTGCACTTACTCTGAGCCCAAAGTCTTTCACCATCTCTGGCTTAGCTGACTTTTCTTTCTGTTTCCTGCTCGAAACGTGTGGCTCTATCCATCCTGGTTAAAATCTCTAACTCAACTTCCCCCGCACTAAAACACATCCATGTGTCCTAGTTAAAACTTCATCTTTTTATTTTATGTCATTTTGTCTCATATCAAAACACTTTTTATAAAATTTCGAGCTCGGCCTGAAGTGCACCGGCTGCTTTCAAATTTTGCAATATCGTAATCAGGTCCTTTGGCGAGACACCGAATGTATTCAGTGCTTTTACCAAGTCACCAACACTCGTGCCGGTGTCCAGAACTGCAACCCTTTCACCAGACTGGTCTTTACCTTTAGATTTTGATGTGCCCTCAACTTTGACAGTGAGATCCCCATGACTAATAGCCACTCGAGAGATTTTCACGTTATCGCCAATGACAACGGTTCCGGTTTTTTCATTCACAACAACCCGAGCGCGAATATCAGGAGTCACATCTAAATTTTCAATCGCAGCAAGGAGTTCGACTGCTCTGCCTTCATAGGAAAATGGTACAACGATATCGACAGTACCAGCATCCTTTGCTGATGCGTATTTCCCCGACAGATCCATATTGATTTTCTTTGCAAGCCTTGCAGCTGTCGTAAAATCAGGATTATGGAGAGTCAGACGAAACATTTTTTTATTTGTAAAGTCTTCGCCGACGTCGCGCTCAATAATAGCACCATTAGGAAGGCGGCCTACTGTTGGATGAATATCCGCACCACTTCCAACTAACAAAGCTCCTTGGCCGACCGCATAGACTTGTTGATCAGCTGCACGCAAAGGACTTTGCACGAGTGTCCCGCCAACAAGACTTGAAGCATCGCCAATCGAGTTGACAGTGATATCGATGCGATTTCCGGCTCTACCAAATGGAGGCAAAGTCGCAGTGATCAATACGGCTGCTACGTTTTTACTCGCAACCTCTTTATCTTCTAACTTCATTCCGACTTTATCAAAAAGTCTGAACATTGATTTATTTGTAAATTCATTTTTACTATCGCCTGTGCCTTTTAATCCGACCACGATACCATAACCAATCAGTTGGTTGTCTCGGACTCCGCGAACATTTGCGATATCTTTAATTCGAGCTGCCTGAGAAACAGATCCCATGGCAAAAATGATAGAAATTAAGAATATTTTTTTCATAGCGTCTGCGCCTTCTTCGTGTTGACAATGTCAAACTGCGAATCCAGAAGCTTGCTCGAAGCAATGCCTTCGTCGTTAAAATCTTCTGGGCGTACAATCCCTGTCACAATCGCCTTGTATTCACGTTTACCAATCATAAAAGCTTGCAAACCCTTTACTCGATAACTTCCGTCTTTTAAAACCTCGGTAATACGAGTAGGGATTGTCTGAACATCAAACTTCGCATCTGTTTTAGCAGGAGCTTCATCAGCAGCAACTTGTGGTTGTTGTGCGCCTGCCGCTCCCGGAGCCGCATTTGGATTTGGAGCAGCGCCCGGTGCCGGGGCACCCGCCGCCGGAGGTTGAGCACCCGCCGCTGGAGGAGTTGTCGCTCCCTGCTGAGCCGCTGCTGGAGCTCGAGATAAAAGCGTATCTGGATGATCAATGCGATCAAGTAGTCGCGCAATGACATGAACTTTCGTCTGTAATTGCTTTTGTGGCGCTCCATCGAGCTTAACATTCAACATGTCGCCGATGAGACGAACTGTATTGGGAGAAAAGAGGTATGCGTTTTGCCCCTCCATCATCCACAATGAACCGGCGTTAGAACCTAGTCCGGCCTCTTCTTCCATGCGTTCTTTCGTCATGCGATATTTTCGAGCCGTCGACGTCTTGAGATTATCTTGCTTTGAAAACTTAGCGGCCGAGTCAGCATTTTTGTCTGATTGAGTTTGCGGTTCGTCTTTTCCAAATGCGGCGCGCAGGCTCTTGTTAATGCTGGCACATCCTGTAAATACAACCGACAATATGATTAGATTGAGATATAAAAACTTCATCGTACCTCTACCATTCCTTTGTCAGTTGCTATTCCAGAAATTATTTTTTGTGTACTTGGGATTTTCACTTTTAAAAAATCGCCTTTGTAAGCATTTTGTTGGGCGACTCCGTCCATTGAAACTTGCCATCCGTCTTCACCCATAAATATCTTAACAGTGTCACCACTTCGAATCAGGCTTTGCTTGTGAATACCAGAGGCACCGATAATCTGATTAGCCATGATCATACGACCCGCAACCGCAAGCTTGAGGTCTTCTGCTGAAGCAATATTATCATTGATATACGTTACGTCTTTTTTCTCAAAACTAAAATCATCGTCTTTAATACTGTCACCTGTATTAAGATTATGCTTTGCAACCGGAACAATCTTTCGAACAACAATATTTCCGCCCAACCAATAAATTCTTTTGGTTCCGTCATCGTTCAGAACTTCAAGCGGAATCGAAAATGAACCCTTTGGTACTTGATTTTCAATTTTGATTTTCCAAGTTGCACCAGTCGAAAGATCTTGATTGATAATCGGCAGAACCAAACTCGTAATTTCGTATTCGCAGTTCAAACATTGTTTTTTTAGTTCTGTTAAAAGAGCATTTTCGATTTCTGAATTTTCGAGTTTCACGCTATTTCGAAATATCACAACTTCACTTGGAATATTCAGCACAATCTGGTTGGCGTCCTCAATGTCTTGAATCTTAGCTCTCACAAGCTGCGCAAAGCCAACATTTGTAAAGCGCCTACGACCTCCAGCCTTAGGAGCTTCAATGATCTCAAGTGCCTTGAGGTCAGTTGTCGTATCTGCATCAAATCCCGATAAGTCGGCAACATCTGAAAGATGAATCATCTTTTGCTCTCCCACTCGAGACTCAGCTCTTACAGAAATGCGTCGATCCGACTGAATTCCTGTAACGGATTCCGCAAAAGCAAATTGACTGAAAAACAAAATTAAAAAAATGAACTTATTCAACTTCTATTACCTCAGGTTATTCATGTATTGAAGCATTTGATCTGACGCTTGAATCACCTTAGAGTTTGTCTCGTAAGCTCTTTGCGCCGTAATCATATTGACCATTTCATCAACGATGTTTACGTTGCTGGTCTCAAGTTCACCTTGTGAAAGTGCACCCAAACCATTTTGTCCAGGAACTCCCTGTTGAGCCACGCCACTTGCTTGCGATGGCATAAACAGGTTTTTACCCATTGATTTGAGACCGGCCGGATTTACAAAATTGACAACTTGGATTTGACCAACATTTTGAGGTGTCGTCGAGTTGCCAAGGATCACCTGTACTTGTCCGTTTGGCGAAACTTCAATACCCGCTGCATTTGGAGGAATTGTTATTTCAGGTTGAAGCGCATTTCCGTTGCGATCGACGATTTTTCCGTTTGGATCTTTTTTAAATGAGCCGTCACGTGTGTAGGCGATTTGACCATCACTTGTTTGAACGGCGAAAAAACCAGATCCGCCAATTGAAAGATCAAGAGGATTCTTTGTGGCTTTAACCGAACCAATCTCAAAATCTTTTTGAACAGAGGCTGTTCTGACACCGAGGCCTGTTTGCACACCTGTCGGAGATACCGCATTCAAGCCAGTTGCTGCTCCTGGCTCTTTTTGGGTTTGATACATGAGATCCTCAAACTCAGCTCGCGATCTTTTGAAACCATTGCTCGAAACGTTTGCCAAGTTATTGGCAATAACATCCATATTCGTTTGTTGAGCGGCCATGCCTGTCGCAGCAGTATTGAGTGCCTTGAGCATAAACAATCCTTAGTTTATAGGTTCAAAATCATCCTTGACCAAGTTTTGGAACATCAGTCACGAGACGCTTGTGCATTTCATCATAGGCCTGTATGGCTTTTTGAGTACTTTCAAAGGTTCGAGTCGCGGTAATCATGTCGGTCATTTCGCGAACAGTATTCACGTTACTACCTTCAAGTGTCCCTTGATGAATGACTGATTCAGTTGAAACCGTCATTTTGGGATCTAGATTATCTTTAAATCCGAAAAGTCCTGCGCCTGTCTTCAGAAGACTATCGCGATTACCCACTTCGAGAATGGCAAGCTTGCCCAGGTTTTCCTGGCCTTCAAAAATTTCGCCTTGTGGAGAAATCGAGAGTTTTGCGCCATTTGTTTTTATGATTCGACTTTGAGGGTCTGCACCAAGTCCGCCATCTTTTAATACTGGATAACCTTGCTTCGTAACTACTTTTCCTTCGCCATCGAGTGAGAAGTTGCCGGCTCGAGTGAGTTTCACTCCCTCTGGAGTGAGAATTTCAAAAAATCCCTTTCCTTCAATTCCGATATCTAGTGGGTTTCCAGTTTGTTTTAAAAATCCCTGCTGGAAATCAGTATATGTCCCGGCGGAGTCGACAAAAGATTTGTCTCCACCTTGCATGTCATAGAAGCTTTCTATGCTTGCAGGAACTCTTGGAACTTCAACAACACTTGGCTCCTTTTCATATGCAGACAAATATTCTTTAAATATCTGACTATCTCTTTTAAAGCCTGGTGTATTAACGTTTGCTAAGTTATTCGCAATCGTCTCTAACCTTTGGGTTTGTGCTATTGCTCCGCTAACTGCCGTGTATATACCTTTGCTCATGCAAATAGACTGAGCAAGCGATGTGCCAGCAGTTCGCTTGCTAGATGTCACCTTTGATTCGAACAAGCCCTTCGTCTAGATTACGAGTTCAAAACAAATTTAGACTCAAGCGAATCGAGTTTTTTCCGACCCGTCATTTAAGCCGCTGTCTAAAGGTCGAGTTAATTTTGATTTTTGAAAATGATTTTCGCGTCAATGCTCTGACGGACCGTCAAGGCGCGAACTGGCCTTAGGAATAGCAATTCAATTCTGGACCGCCGTCTGACCTCACAATTGTCTAGAATAGAAAGATGCTAGTCTGGAAGACCACTCAACTTATCTTTGCGACAACTCTTATTGTCGGTATTTTTTCAGTGAAGTCCGCGTTCGCGAATATAGAACAATCCAAAAAAGAGATTTTAACAGAGCTCAATTATCTTTATCTTGATGAAAAAGCTCCAGAAGTTAAAACTATCACGCCTGAAACTCCAAGTAACGTAGCACCTATCTTTAAAAGCATTACTGTCTTAGGAGAAGAGCCGCCTGTCATCCACAGTACTTCTTCAAAAACTCCAGAGAAAGTCGCAAAAAAGTCGACAAAACAAATTGATGGTACTCACGTTCAAATATCAGACGATACTGAAAACAATCTGATCTTCGATATTCCTGTGACCTACAATACAAGTGTTCGAAAATGGATTAAATATTTTCAAACTGTTGGTAGAATTACTTTCCGTAGGTGGCTTGAGCGCTCATCTCGTTACCTTCCTAATATTCAATCCGAACTTGGCCAAGCAGGCCTCCCCCAAGATTTGGCTTACTTAGCTATGATCGAAAGTGGATTTTCTCCTAACGCTGAAAGCACCGCAAGTGCGGTTGGAATTTGGCAATTTATGGCTCCAACAGGCAATCATTACGGACTTCACACTACGTGGTGGCTTGATGAACGTCGCGACTACTACAAAAGCACTCAAGCTGCGATCTGGTATATGACAGATCTTTACAAAATTTTTGGAAGTTGGTACCTTGTTGCCGCCAGCTACAACATGGGTGAAGCTCGCGTAAAGAAATTGATTGAGCGCTATCATACTAACAACTTTTGGACTTTAGCAGACATGGGACTTCTCTCTGAAGAAACTAAAAATTATGTTCCGAAAGTCTTAGCTGCGATGCTGATCGCGAAAGCGCCGGCACTTTATGGTTTTCGCGATATTGAATATCACCTACCAGAGTCCTTTGAATACTTTCACATTCCGGGCGGGACTGATCTCGAAAAACTTGCCGCGCATCTCGGGGTCAGTTCTAAACATTTAAAAGAACTCAATCCTGAATTGATTCATGGATATGTTCCTCGCGGCGTATCTGATCATCTCATTCGAATTCCAAAGGGATCTATACTCGCAGTTTCTGACTATGTGAAAAGCAGACTTCCTAGCCGAGAGAACTAAAACGTCATGAGAAAACATAAGCTCCTCGTTCAAAAATACGGCGGCACAAGCCTCGCAGAGGCGACTCAGATTCGAAATATCGCAGCAGAAATTAGCAAACTACACGACGGTGAATACGGACTCATTATTGTTG
>JAYUEB010000462.1:0-4523 GCA_043739525.1 Bdellovibrionales bacterium | reverse complement strand
TTTTAGTTTTTTACCGATGAGCGTTCCGATCAAAACGGTCATCGTGATGCCGATAACTGTATAACCGACTCCCTGAAGGCCAACTTGTGCTACCACTTTTAGATTCATTCCGGCACCAAGTCCCATGACAGAAAGAGCAAGTAAATTTGGAGTCCATTTCTTAGTTTTCTCGGAATAAGGATTTCCAAAAATAAGTGCAACTGCAATACCGAGTAAAAGCCCCATGCCAGAATTGACCCACGGGGAGAGGGCAAGAAGTGCCGAGACAATGAAAATAATTTTTTTCAGTAAATGAGACTCGGTCATTTGCTACCGCATTTGAGAGCCGCAAATTCTTTTAAATACATTTCGTATGTTCCAAGAATCTCTGATCCAGTGGCACTAGCACTTACATCTATCGGGAAGTTTTCTATTCTAGACCTTGCCTGCTCGTTACCTGTAGTTGCAAGAAGCAAGAGATCATCTAGATATTCGAAAGGCTTCGAGCTATCAACTTCAGTTGGATGCTTTTTAAATTTTGCCACTTCGTGATCGAATTGCAAAATCACTCTCTTAGGATTTAGGTTCTTTGCTGATACAACACATTTAGGAGCGCCCAGGTGACACTCGTTTTCATCACAGGTTATTTTTCGTTCAGAAATAGGATGTAAGGAAGACTTCTTGTTACTCTCGGCCGACAAACTCATCCTCAATGTGATTTGACTCGAGTCTATATTGACATCATAAGGCCGAGTCATAATTTCAGCTTCGTGGGCTAAGATTTGAGGTGGGTTATCCAAATGCCGGAAGAAAATTTTGAAACTTTCTTTCATGAAAAAATGAGTTTTAGAAATCTCTTTGAGGCTTAGGGCATCTGTGCAAATCCAAACTTGCTCTGACTTTGACTTAAATAAAACTCGAGGAAGAGAAGTATAGGTATTTTTGAGGTCGCTACGATCTTCGCCCTGATCCTCATTTGGATCGACACAGGGATAAACATATTTAGTATCAAGATCGCGCGCCGATACTGAGGTGCCAGAAGCGCCAGTCGTATTCATCTTTGGCAATTGAGCCAAAAGAACGTTTTTATCTTTCTCAATGACCCATTTATTGAGACTTTCGGCATTTGCGAGCGAAGTTGAAACGAAAATAAATAAAAATAAATATCTCATCTAGAGTTGTACACCAATATAGTGAATTAATTTTTTTGGACTTAGGAGTCTTCCATTATGAGCATCAATTCGATAAACTTGATTCCTTTCATCGGTGGCAATAAAAGTTTTTTTGTCAGTCGAGAGCACAAGGGATTTTAAATAAGTATTCTGCACATCGGTTTCGAGGGAGTTGTCATACGAGCCTGTATAGACTACGCGCCTCCATACGCGAGATTTATCGCTGGCCTTCAAAGCAAGGATCGTCACGGAGTAGCTATCGTTCTGACTATGATATTTAACACTTATAATATTTTTACCAAAATTAATTGGCGAGATAACCGCCGGAGCCGCTCGTTCTGCATGCGAAAGTTGACTCAAAAAAATGAAGATCGCAAAGATGAAATATTTCATCTCATGATCTTAGACTATTGGGTTTGGAGTGAGCAATTAAATATTGATAAGCAGATGGCTACTTTCTTAGCCAATTCCAATTTTACTTCGGGCCCAAAAAGAACTGGGCCCCTGTTCGTGAAGGTAAGCCAGAATTCGAATCTTCTATTCTTGTAAATCTAGAGAGATTGGCATGTAAGTACGAACTTTCCCTTCGTCAATATTGAGTTGAAACTTAGCGCCCACAAATTTAAGAATCGCGCTCCTCATAGCAGATATATAGTCCTCATTTTTTTCGGATTTCTTTAACCGCTTGTCGTAGAACTTCAAGAACGCGCTTTTTCTCTTCAAGTGGAGCCAGTAACTTCTCGAATAGCGCTGCCTTCAGCTCATTGCGAATTTCGTGAAACTCGGCTTTGGTCTCACGCCATTCTTTCTTTTGTTGTTCTTTTGGAGTACCTCCCCATTTTTCATCTGCCTCCTCTTCTTGATTCATCTGCTCTTGAAAGTGCGCCATTTTCTGACCATAGCGTTCAAGATTTTCGAGAACGGAAACTGTGTGGGCTCGATTTTCTTCCAAAAACTTTTTGCCTTCATCAGTAATTCGAATCAGTTTTTTTGCGCCATCTGTTTCGGAGACTACGTAAGAAACTTCTTCGAGGTAGGTGAGTGCCGGATATATCATTCCAGGACTTGGTTTATAAATGCCACTCGATTTTTCAGAAAGAGCTTTCATGATTTCGTATCCATGGCGTGCTTTCTCTTCAACCAGTGCTAAGATGACGAGCTGAAGATCATCTGCAGATAGAACTCTTCCGCCTCGCATGTCTCCGCCACCCATGCCTCTGCTACCGAAGTGACCGAAGATTCCTCTACCGCCACCATGTCTACCGCGGCCAAAGTGGCCACCAAAAAATCTTTCTCCGTGATCGTGAAAATGTCTCATATTTTATTCCTTTCGTGAATGTCCTCCTATCTTACAATATATCTTAAGATATATCTAGAGATTTATTTTGAGATATAGCTCTTCATTAAAATCAGATACTTACGTCAGTTATCAGTTTTGATGCTGCATTCCGCTGTCGGCCGGCCGCGGTTTCGGTCTCGGTTGGCAGATTTCGGTTTGCCTGGCCCTGATCCACTGCCGCGGAGACTGTAAAGCTGGAGACAGCGGACGGCTGCCAGAAGACGGAAATCTGATTATATTATGAATAAATAAATAGGTATTTATAGTGGGTGTCGAGTGGGAGATCCCATGATGATTTAATCGACGGGACCCATTACGGAGATGGTCATTATCTTGCAATCTTGAGTGCTTGAAAATTAATTTTATCTCCATCTTGCATTGGTAGGGACTTATGAGAAAAGTGGTCGCAATTTTGGGCTTAGTGTCTATGGTATTTACGGTGGCGGCGACTCCAGGAGTGGCTCTCGCAGCTGGTGAATTGGTTCAGCAGCCAAATAAATCGTCCTATCAGGTCAAGAGCCTTGAGCAACTGGAGAGCTTCTTAGGTCAGCCATCTACAACTTCCGATTTGCACAAACACTTCAAAGAAATGATAGAGGCGATGCCTTACTTTGCAACTCCTATAGGAGACTCTGTCGTTCGCTATAAGACTTATTTAATGGATGAAACAACTCCCGTTAAACTCAGAGTTGCAACACTTCGATCTTGGATCGCAGTTGAAAAACTTCGAATTTTAACTGATAAACAAATACTAAATCCGAATTCATCTAAAGACAAAAAGATGGGTGAGATGGAAGCCGAAGTGCGTAGCCAATTCTCTTTCCTCACCTATATATTTAGCGAAGCCAATGCTCTCAATCTCATGCCGAAGTTTGGACTTTCGCTGATGGAGCCAATTTCAGACTCCGAGCGAAATTCAATGATAAGCTCAATTTTTTCAATTCAAAATAAGAAATTTCGTGTGCCCATCTGGCAGAAAATTGCCAATTATTATGGTCGTCATCCGATGGTATATACTATCAACGCGATATTTTTAATGTGCATTATGCTTCAGCGCGCTCCTTTTAACGGTGACCAACTTGCAAATTTCCTTCTCCTTGATGCAATGGTTTCTGGTGGCTTTGCATTTCTTGAAGCTTCTAGTACCGCACGATCTGGGAGCATAGCGATAGATCAGCTTCGTGCAGAAGTCGAAAGAAGCAAAAAGATCCAATTTGGCATGAATGCACTGAAGCTAGCATTAGATAGCTATCAAGCGCCTCGAATTGAATCCATTCACGCTCCAGATTTCAACTCTGCTCTTGAAATTTGGCAACAAAAAAGTCTGCAGGGGATCGCTCATGCAGATCAACGGGCATTGACTTTAATCAAATCTCTCGAAGCAAAAGTGACTGCTGAAAGTTCCAATTTAGTTGTCGGCGTGCATGTCGACATGAACGCACTTCAAATCAAACTGTTGCAAGCAAAGGCTCATATTGAAGTAATCAAAGCAGATCTCGCACGCCTAAATGCCGCTATCGGACCAGCCGTAGACGTTCAGACTGCTTACAACATCGCAAGGTACTTTCAGTTTCATGGTGTTTTGCACGACATTTCAATTCTTTCAGATAGAAGTTATCTTTCTTCGCAGGGTTCACAACAAGTTCTCTCAAAAATACTGCAGGGATTAGGTGACGGAACTTTCGACCTCCTCGAGGCACAAAGCCTATATGACTCACTTCTTAATAAGGATAGTAAATCGATTAATGATGAAACTCTAGAAATTGAAACCCAGCTCAACGAGATGCGAGAATTGGCTCTTAAGAGCCAATCAGCACGTATTCAATTTTTAGAAAAAATCAGCATAGCCGCTATCGAGATCGACAAAAAAGCCACCAAGGCAATTATTGATTTTAATGAAGTGGTTCGTAAAATCATTTCTGATTCAGAGGAGAGGGTAAGTGCAATTGCGAAAAATATAGAAGAGAATGTAGCTTTTGCAAAAAGACATGCTGAAGAGCTCGCACGTCAAAGAGCGGAAGAAGAAATTCGTC